>JANXQR010000295.1 GCA_025353435.1 Acidobacteriota bacterium
CCGATCCCTCAGTCCTTTCCAAACTACAACGAGGGTGCCCCCGGTCCCTCTCTTTTGGGGACCGGGGATGGCGGCTCCCAATCCTCCCGCCAGATCACTCCCCTAAAGCGTGCAACTGGCCTTGGCCAGACAGGATGTAAAGGAACGCGAGTCGAGAGATGATATTGGCAGCCGGTCGGATGACAGCTACAGCCCGCGCCGACATTGGTGCTCGATTTGAAGCCCGACCGAAAAGCGTGGGTCTGGGGTTGCGTACAGACGTGTGATGACGGCAGCCGGTCTCCGGCAACGATCTCGATTGGGAGTTTGCTCTGTGTCCGCGCCCCGGGCATCCGACCGGCATGATCGGAGGAGCAAATGGCCAAGAAGAGCAAGAGAAGATGCGACACGCTTCCGGTCCTGCATCCGGACGCGGCCGGCATAGACGTAGGCGCCAGCGAGTTGTTCGTCGCCGTTAGCGCCGATCGAGATCCCCACCCCGTCCGCAGTTTCCCCACATTCACTCGCGACCTTCACGCGCTAGCCGACTGGCTTGAACAGTGTGGGATTCATTCTGTCGCGATGGAGTCTACGAGCGTGTACTGGATTCCGATCTATCAGATCCTGGAAGCACGCGGTCTCGAAGTTTACCTCGTTAACGCACAGCACGTGAAGAACGTACCGGGCCGGAAGACCGACGTTTCAGACTGCCAGTGGCTCCAGTATCTACACTCTGTGGGGCTGCTGCGCGCGAGTTTTCGGCCGCCTGGAGAGATATGTGCCATTCGATCGCTATGGAGGCATCGCAGCAGCCTCATCCAGATGGCCGCGGAACATGTCTTGCACATGCAAAAGGCCCTTGACCAGATGAACCTGCAGATTCATCGTGTCTTGAATGACATCACAGGCGTCAGCGGCCTCAAAATCCTTGATGCCATCCTCGAAGGACAACGGGATCCTGTTTTTCTGGCTCGTCTCTGCCACGGTGGCGTGAGGAGCAGCGAGGACACCATTGCGAAATCGCTCGAAGGGGACTACCGCTCCGAGCACCTCTTCGCCCTCCGTCAGTCACTGACAACTTTTCGCTATTACCAGCAACTCGTTCTTGAAGTAGACAGGGAAATCGAACTTCAACTGGGAGACTTGAAGACGGCGGCCACCGCAGAGAGGACGACGCCGGCGCGGACTAAGGCTCGACCATACCAGCGCTGTCGCTATGAGCCGAAGATGTTTGATCTTCGGGCAGAGCTATACCGCATCTTTGGAGTGGACCTCACGAATGTGCCAGGTATTAGCGCGATCACCGCGCAAACGATCCTCTGCGAAATAGGAACTGACGTCTCCAGGTTCCGAAACGCCTCAGCGTTCGCATCCTGGCTAGGCCTATGTCCCGAGAAGAAGATCAGCGGCGGCAAGGTTCTATTTACCAAGAGCCGGCGCGTTCGAAGTCGAGTTGCAACTGCTCTGCGGATGGGCGCGCAATCTCTTCACCACGCCAAAGACTATCTGGGCGAGTTCTTCCGCAGAATTGTCCGAAAGCTCGGCAAACCCCAAGCCATCACAGCTACCGCCCATAAGCTCGCCCGAATCGTATTCCACATCCTGAACACAAAGGAGCCCTACAGCGAGACCGTCTTTCACAAGTCAGAAGAGGAGACCATGCGGCGCGCAGAGATGCGACTTCGCAAACAAGCTGCATACCTTGGATTCCATGTCGTACCAGCTGAGAACGGTTGAGCGTTCCTTGGGAGTCGGCCAGTGTGCCCGGACTTTCCTCATCGTGAATCCTCAACTCTTGCCACCAGGCC
>JANXQR010000298.1 GCA_025353435.1 Acidobacteriota bacterium
CCCCCACCTATGGCTGCGTAAACCCAATCATCTTGTCAGCCCACTGAATAAACCACTTCATGTTCGGCGCATCCGTATGCCCGCCATCATGCTGCCGCCACGCCAGCGCGCCATCCAGATGCCCCTCATTCACCGGCGGCATCTTCGCGGTTTTATAGTCTCCCGGAATGTCCAGCCCCTTCGCGCCCAGCAGTGTCCAAACGCGGTTCGCATCGATCATCGCCATGAAGCTCCCCTCATGGTCGAGCCACTTGGCGTCACCCTTCTCCGGAATT
Organism: Acidobacteriota bacterium; assembly: GCA_025353435.1. GTDB lineage: Bacteria > Acidobacteriota > Terriglobia > Terriglobales > Acidobacteriaceae > Telmatobacter. The sequence continues at coordinate 276 of JANXQR010000298.1, forward strand.
CCATAGCTGATGAACGTAAACCGCGGCGCGCAAAGCGCGATCAGTTCATTGGAATCGACTGGCAAATCTCCCGGCGTCTTCACACCAAACGTCGCATCACTCGCACCATACTTGATAAAGTTCCCCGCCATCCAGTAATACTCGCCGCCCGTCAGGCTCTCCACCGCCTCGCCCCAGTTGCGCCGCAGCAGCGTGGCCCCGCCCTTCCCACTCGACCCCACCAGCACCATCGCAAATCGCTGATCAAACGCCATCGTCACCAGCGCGGCCTTGCCATACCGCGACACGCCCTCAATCCCCACATGCTTCGCATCGACAGCCTTGTCGGTCTCGAGATAGTCCAGCATCCGGCCCGCGCCCCAGCCCCACGCACGCAGCGCGCCCCAATCCTCCGGCGTGCGCGGTTGTCCCTTATTCACCAGTCCGATAATCCCCCACGTAATTCCCTCGCCGTTATCGGCCTGCACGCTCGCCGGGTCCAGCAGCACAAAGCCCCATCCCGCCGCAATCAGCTGCCACACGTTGGGCGGATCGCCATCCTCGTTCATCTCCGGCCGCTGAAAAAACGGCGGCTCCTTCATCGGCTCCCAAGCCGGGTGCTTTTCGAAAACCTCTTTCAGCGACGGATCCTGCTGCAGCAGCAGCGCCTTGTAGGCCTTGTTCACCCGCGCCAGTTCCTCACCCCGCGGCTCGTTGGGATTGGGAAACCGCGCCGGCCCAAACATCACCAGCACCGGCACCGGCCCCTTCGCCATCGCCGGCAGCACCTCAATCGCGTGCATCTTCACCGTGATCGCCGGATAGCTCGAGTTGTCCACTTCCCCAATCAGTTCCTTCGCCGTCACCGGCGTAAATCCCAGAAACTCGTGATCCACAATCGTCGACGTCCACGTCACCTTGGGCACATCCTTTGGCACACGCCCATACACATACTTCTCGAAACCTTCTACCAACTCCGGCCGCCGCTTGTCCCACCACATCTGCGCCGTCGTCACCTTCTGCCCATCGTTCGTAGTCAGCGGGTCAGGCACATTCGGAAACGGGTTCGCCAACCCCTCGTCGTAGTTCGCATGATTCGGCGCCTTCTCATTCCCGCTCGGCCCCGGTCTCAGCGCCTTGATCCCCAGCTGGTCCATCATGTTCTGGTGATCCTGGTCCGCGGTAAACTTCACCGGCGGCTTGGTTGCGGAATCCTGCGCCGTCGCCGTTCCACAAATCCCGCCGGCAAGACCAAGAATCCAGACACTCGAATTCAACAAAATACGCACGCGAACGCTCCCAGTTGACAGGTCAAGTGATATGCTTGCTGCGCCTGAAAAAACCGATTTACTTCGGCGACCATGCTAACCCTACACCCATGAAAATTGCACGAAAAATCTCCGCGTTCCTCGCCTTGCTTTTGCTCGCCACCTGCTCGTGGTCCCAGGCCCCCATCTCGCCCACGCCACAAACATGGATCGCAACCTGGGGCGCATCGCAGCAAATTCCCGAACCGCCGAATTCCCTTCCCCCTGACGACCTCCACGACGCCACCCTCCGTCAAATCTTCCATCTCTCCGCCGGCGGCCCCGCCATCCGCGTCCACCTCTCCAACACCTTCGGAACCGAAGCCCTCCACATTACGTCGGCCCACATCGCGCGTCCGCTCTCGCCCACCTCGCCGGCAATCGACCCTGCCACCGACCACGCCCTCACCTTCTCCGGCGCTCCTGACATCACCATCCCTCCCGGCGCAGAATTCCTCTCTGACCCGCTGCCCTTCGCCGTTGCGCCTCTGTCTGACATAGCGATCACTTTCCATCTCGACACGCCACCAGCGCGCCAAACAAGCCATCCCGGCTCCCGCGCAACCTCCTACTATGTCCACGGCGATTTGGTCGCCTCAACCAATCTGTCTGGCCAAAACCAAAACGAACTCAAGCAGGCCGAGCCAAATCAGACCGACCTCAAGTCCACCGCACTAAAACAAATCGACCACTGGTTCCAGGTCTCCGCCATCGACGTCCAATCCGTCCCCGGCTCCGCAGCCATCATCGCTCTCGGCGACTCCATCACCGACGGCCACGGCGCCACCACCAACGGCAATGACCGCTGGACCGACGTTCTCGCCCAACGCCTGCAAGCCTCACCGGAAACGCGCAACATCGGCGTCTCCAACCAAGGCATCGGCGGCAACCACCTGTTAACTGACGGCCTCGGCCTCAACGCCCTCGCCCGCTTTGATCGCGATGTACTCGCGCCCGCCGGTTCACAATTTGTCATTGTCTTTGAAGGAGTCAACGATCTCGGCGGACTAGCCCGCGATGGCGAAGTCCCCGCCACCGCCCATGCCGCACTTGTACAGCGCGTTGAAACCGCCTATCAACAGATCATCACCCGCGCCCACGCCCACTCGCTCCGCGTCTACGGCGCCACCATCACCCCCTACGTCGGCTCCGGTTACTACCACCCCGGCCCCTTGAGCGAAGCTGACCGCCAGGCCGTCAACACCTGGATCCGCGCCGCCGGACACTTCGACGCCGTCATCGACTTCGACGCCGTGGTCCGCGATCCCCAGCACCCGGACCAGCTGCTCCCCGCCTACGATTGCGGCGACCACCTGCACCCCTCACCCGCCGGCTACAAAGCCATGGGTTCCGCCATCCCCCTCAGCCTTTTTGCGCGCTGAACGCGAGCCCGGGGCCTTTGCTGGCGGATGGCCCCGATCTCGGAAAGACTTTATCCCGTTGTGGGTGCCCCCGGTCCCTCGCCTTTGGGGACCGGGGAGCAAGAGCCAGGCCCACAAGTAGCGCATCCACTCGGGCAACCGGGTGCCCCAGGTTCGGCGCGTCTTTGTTTTTGCGCCGGGTGCCCCAGGTTCGGCGCGTCTTTGTTTTTGCGCCTAGCCTGGGATATCTCGAAAAATGTCATTGTCTGTTCACCCACCAAAAACAGAAAAATCGGGCCCCGAAAGGCCCGGTCTCAACTCAAAATTACCAGTACAAATCAGGCGCCTTCGCTGAAGACGTGCGGCACCTCAATGCCCAGAGCGGTGGCCAGGTCGTGCTGGTGTTCCTGCTCCTGCGCAATGATCTTGCGGAGCTGGTCGGCCAGGGCGTAGTGGCCAATGGCTTCGGCCTGCTTCACGCGCTGGCGGTAGTTCTTGATGGTTTCCGTCTCATTGTCGAGGTCGAAACGGATCATCTCTTCCGGCTTGTCACTCAGCTTGACCGCCTTGGGCGTGGCCGTGGGCATGCCGCCCAGGTAGTCGATTTGGTCGGCGATAATCAACGCGTGCTGGAGTTCCTCGCCGGCATGCTTCTTCAGCTCGGCGGCAATGTTCATCCACTGGGCGCCGGAGATCACGCTGCTGTAGACCGTGTAAGCGATGATGGCTTGGTATTCGCGGGCAAGATCCTCATTCAAGGCGTCGATGAGCTGCTTCACGGACGGGTCCTGCTGCGGATTCTTCTTCTCATTCGTCTTCGGCATGTCGTTTCAAATCCCTTTCTTGAATGGAAACCTGATGCTTGGATGCCGTAAAGACGATTGCCGTTGATTGGCCTGTTCAGGGACTTGCGGTGACAGTGCCGGTGGCGCTGGTCTCGGTGACCGTTTCCAAGGAACGTGAGGGTGCCCCCGGTCCCTCGCTTTTGGGGACCGGGGATGGCGGCTCCCAATCCTCCCGCCAGATCACTCCCCTAAAGCGTGCAACTGGCCTTGGCCAGACAGGATGTAAAGGAACGCGAGTCGAGAGATGATATTGGCA
>JANXQR010000300.1 GCA_025353435.1 Acidobacteriota bacterium
CTGCACGTACCTTTGTCGGAAAGCACCGCCAATTTGATTACAAAGCGAGAGATTGGCCTGATGAAGTACCTCACAGAGGCGGACCGTAGCGATCTCGTTTATTTGATGACAAACACCAGGGAGTACCCAGGCTGGGGTTACATGCTGGCAAACGGCGCGACCACCAGTTGGGAAAGCTGGACCGGACAGTCGCACATCCATGACACGCTGATCTCAATAGGCGCGTGGTTCACCAAGGGCCTCGCGGGAATCAGAAGCGATGGAAAGTCCCCCGGATTCCAGCACTTCATCGTCAAGCCTTCGGTGGTTGGGGACCTTACTTTCGTGAAAGCCAAGTATCGCTCGATCCATGGTGACATTGTAAGTGACTGGAAGCTTGAGAACGGGACCTTCAGGCTGAGTGTTACCGTGCCGCCGGGAACGACAGCGACCGTGTTCGTGCCAGGCGATGGCCCCGTGACGACGAAAGTGCCTGCGTCGCCTTCAGTTGGGAATCGTGGTTTTGAAGTAACACCGGGGACACACCTGTTCGAAACATCGCTGCATTCGGACCGATAAACCGACATGTCAACGGGGCGGTTTTAGGGGCCGCAGACTATTGGCCCATGATGTTGAATGTTGTAGAACGATCTGCTCCATCAATGAAGGTGGAGTTACGAAAACAATGAAGAGCATTGTCATCGGATATGCTCTCGCATCCATGGGCTTGTTCGCGTCGCCTTCGGGAGTTTTGGCGCAGCAGCCCGAGTCAGCCACTGCAAGTGTTCAAACCACTCAATCCGATTTTCTAATGGCTGGCTTCCAGAATCCTGGCGAGGCCGCGCGCCCGAGGGTGGTAGAGCGTTTGCCATTCATGACGGACGGATGGAAGGACGTGTTCCGTCAAACAGCGGCCAATGCCGATAGGCTTGGTCTTGAATTCGGCGTCGCTTCCTTTCCTGGTTGGAGCGAAACGGGCGGCCCGTGGGTGACCGCGCCGGACGCGATGAAAAAGATGACGTGGTCTGTCATGCAGCTTTCCGGCGGGACTCGCTTCAGTGGAGTAGTGCCGAAGCCGCCGACGACCGCGGGTGTGTTCCAGACAAGTACTGCGGGCGGAATTTTGGGAGGTCGCGCGCCGGGCCAGAGCCCACCGGAATATTATGCCGACCAGAAGGTGATCGCATTCCGCGTGACGGCTGATGCCGCGCTGCCCATCCCAACGATCAGCGCGAGCGGTGACACACTCGATGCTTCCGCATTGTCCGACGGTGACATCGAGAAGGTTGCGATCGACTTGCCCGCCGGCAAAGAGACGGGCGGCATATCCTGGATCCAGTTCGACTATGGCCGCACTGTCGTCGTCCGTGGGCTGACTCTCGCAACTCCAGTACGGTCCACTCCTTTGAAGAGAAGGCAGCTTTCTAAGCCTCGCACAGCCCGGCCCAAATCACGTCGGGAAGAGGAACTGCGGCCACTTCCTGTAATCCGCATGATCTGCGCATTTGCAGTGATCACATGCGGTATGAGAACTGGGAGAGGGAGGCTCGCACCCGAAATGGCTGGAAGTGTCAGATCTACCGAAGATTCCGCGAATCCGGTGCGCACTTCGCAAGGAAGGTTAAATCCGACGGCGTAGTGCAAGAAGCGATTCACCAATCGATGGCCAGATGTATGAGACTCGCCTGGTCTCCTGATTCATTGATTTCTTCTATGAGTAACAGGCTCGTTTACGGCGAGGGTGGAAGTGGCGAATCGAGCCATAGAGGCCAGGATCTGATCGGCAAATTTAGTCTATCGGAAGGGCTTTGGGTGTTGGTTATTGACCGTGATGAACTCTCGGATTGCTGCTTCCAGTTAGTCAACGCTGTTGTGCGAGCCGCGTTTGATCTGTCGTTGTGTAATCAGTGCAAACCAGCGTTCGACTTGATTGAGCCACGAGGCGTGCGTGGGAGTAAAGTGAAGGTGGTAG
>JANXQR010000323.1 GCA_025353435.1 Acidobacteriota bacterium
CGAGTGGGCGCTCGATCTAAAGCGGCAGACGCCGGTGCGCCGCGGTGGAGGCTTTGTAGGAGTACTGATCCTGCTGGCGTTCATCGGCGTGGCCTCAGCGTGGAGCCACAACCACTGGGATCAGTTTCACACCGGGTGGGGCGAACACGACGACTTCTTCAACATGTTTGGGCGGCCGCAGCACGACCAGGACCAGCAGGTGCTGAACACGCAGGTGCCGGCCAATGCGGTGATCTCGATCCAGAATCCGCGCGGCGACGTAAGCGTGACGGCAGGCGACGGGAACACCGTGGTGGTGGAGGCGCATGCAGTGGCCTACGCCAACTCCGACAGCGAGGCGAACAAGATATTTTCGTCGGAGGCCGCGCATGTAACGGTAAGCGGAAGCACGGTGCTGGTGAAGTCAGAGGGTCACGACAACGGGCGGCTCGACCTGCGCGTAACGGTGCCGAAGTCGGCACAGGTGACGGCAAGCGCGGGGCGCGGCGATGTAACGGCGGCGGGACTGAGCAACGGCGTGACCATCACGGCGGCGCACGGCGATATTCATCTGAGCACGATCCAGGGCTCGGTGCAGGTGCATTTCTCGACCGACAAGGGAGACTTTTCAGCGCACCAGATCACTGGCGACGTGACGGCCGACGGGCGCTGCAACGACCTGACGATGTCCGAGGTCAAGGGCAAGGTCACGGTGAGCGGCGACTTGTTCGGCACTGTGCACATGGAGAGCCTGTCGGGGCCTGTGCATCTGCACACGTCAGTGACCGACATGCAGTTTGGCGAGCTGCCGGGCGACATGACGCTTGATCCCGAAGACCTGCGAGTGACAGAAGCGAAGGGCTCGGTGCGGGTGACAACCCACTCAAAGAACGTGGAACTGAGCCAGATCTACGGCGATACCTACGTGGAGGATCGGGACGGAAACATTTCGATTTCTCCGGCAGGCTCGTACAGCGTGCAGGCCACGAGCAGCAGCGGGAATGCGGATCTGGAGATCACGCTGCCGCCTGACGTTTCGGCAACGGTTGATGGACGCACGCACAATGGCGACATTGTGTCGGACTATCCGCTGACGATTGACGGCGATGAGAGCAAAACGGTAACGGGTCGCATCGGTGGGGGTGGAGTGAAGGTCAACGTGAGCACCGCCGTGGGCGATGTGCATATCAAGAGGGGCTCGGGGTTCCCAACCACACCGCCGGCAATCACAAGGAATGGGCTAACACCCCCTGTGGCTCCGAACGCGCCGCATTTGAAGGCGCCGAAGACGCCACCTGCGGAGCCGGTAACGCAGTAAGGCTGTGATCAGTGCTCAGTGACCAAAAGCGGCGAGGCCTACCGGCCTCGCCGTTTCAGCTTGACGCAGTGCATGAGGGAGCAGGGGCGTTCAGACCCCTGAACAGGACGCCTCCCTCGCAAGGCCATTAGGCCCGGGCCCTTCGTCGGTCCTTCTACACCCGAATCGATTCATGGTATTTGTCGTCCGCAAAGGTCAGTAATCAGAAGCGGCCAGCTTGTAGGGGTGGAGAGCATGTCAACCATGAAGACCCGCGCGTACGGAATCGCAGCCGTCGGCATTACCATGTTGCTCTTGTTTGTTAACCAAAATCGACTGCCGTCTTACCTGATGGACGTTCTCGCGCCAGGCTTCTTCGTCGCTGCCATTCTGAATGGCAGTTTGCACGACCACATCATGCTTGGCTACGTTTTGGTCGCATTCCTTGCAGACTGCCTGCTCTACTCGTTGGTCGTCTTGGTTGGGCTGAAACTCATTACAAAGAAGCGGAGTCGGCCCTGAATCGGCTCAAAATTGGTCTGGAACGTGCCGATGTCGCGTCCACTCCATCCTTCTGCGACGCGCGGAAGGCCTCAGTCAGAAAATCTCTGAAAACCTTTGCAGTCAATTTCTATTCGGCAGAATCTTCTTGTAGCTGGCCTGAGCGGCCCTTCACTCTCCACGCTTAAGCGCCTTCAGCGGTGTCTCTTCTGTCGCAATGTCCTCTTCAACCTTCCATGTTCCATCGGCCTGCTTTTTATAAACCTCGACGTAGTTGCCCGCCTGGCCGACACGCTTCTTTGTCTTGGGATCGGTCGTGGTGTATTTGAACCAGCCTTTTGAATAGGCGATGTCTCCTGACTTTGCGATTTCCACCTTGGTTGGAGCAAAAAACAGTGAGAAGTTGGGGTCGCCCAACTCCGGTTTCATCCCCTCGATGATCGCCTTCCGGCCGGCCATCAGCGGTGTGTCGGGGAGCATCGAATCGGCATCGTCTGCATAAAAGGCGGCCGCCTTCTCAGGCTCTTTCGTCGCGAAAGCCTTTGCCCAGGCTGCTTCGCTATCGCGGATGGCTTTCTCGTCAGCATCGCGGGTATCGGGAGTCGCCAGCGCGGCTGGGGGACTCGGCGTGCACCCTGATTGCAGGATGGCGGCCAACACACCTGCGACGAGATACAGAGCGGTTCTGGGTCTGAGCATGAGCAGGTCTCCTTCAAAGTCAGGCTAGGGTGAAAGTATATTTTTACTCTCTTGAACGACTCTTGTTCATCCAGACTTCGCTTTTTATAAATCCAATGTACATTTGCGCTGGGCGATCATGCGGCCAGCGTGAAGTCGGCGATCAGCGGCAGATGGTCGGAGGCCAACAAGGCCTTGCGACTTCGCCAACGCTTTGTACTCTCCAGATGCAGAGGCGGCTCGTAGTAGCAATGGTCGAGTGACAGGAAGGGCATAAGGCCGGGAAATGTGTGCGGAGAGCGGGTCTTGTGGGGCGAGCGAAGGGTTTGAAACTGGCTGCGGAGCAGACGGGTGGTCAGGCCGTGCGTCCACTCATTGAAATCGCCGACAACGAGTCGCGGACCGTGCAGGCCAGGCTGGCAGAGAACTTCAGCGTTCATCAGCCGGCGGGCCTGGAAGCGGCGCTCCATGTGGCCGGTGCCGAGATGCACATTGAACAGATGAATCAGTTGGCCGGGCGCGACTTCGATTTCGGTCTGGAATACGCCGCGGGGTTCGCGACGCCGTCGTGAGAGATCGTGGTTGCGCGTGGAGAGCAAAGGAAACCGCGAGAGTGTCAGGTTACCGTAAGAGCCGCCGCGATATTGGCGATTGGATCCGAAGGCGCAGGTAAAGCCGGGCAGCGCGCGCTGAATCTCCGCGGCCTGGTCGTAGTTTGACCGGCCTGCGGTTACGTTCATCACTTCCTGAAGGCAAAGAATGTCAGCGTTGAGCTCGAGCACCACTTCGACGATTCGCTCGGGCACAATGCGGAGATCAAATCCACGCGCCTTGTGGGTGTTGTAGGTAGCGATCCGAAAGTGTTTGTCCATCCCAGCCACCGCGCGACGAACCAGCCTAACAGTATTGATGCCGGTTTGGCAGTACGCGGCATTGGAGCGGACTGAATGGAAGGATCCCGGAGATCGCATTCAACATGCGGTCTCCGGGACGGGGAGGTGGGAGGTTTTGCGGGTTTCCTAATTTACATTGCTGTGAAACCTAGGCGGACTGATCGGACGTTTACCGTCTCCCGGCTACTCGCCGCGGATGACGTGAACGGGCCGATCGTCGGTGTCGCGCGACTTTTTGTCAAGCCTGGGCGTGATCAAGGCGCGGTATTGGATGGAGCGAAGAGCAAATCCGGAGCCTTTGGAGTCGAAGCTCATGACGACCTTGGTTTCACCGGGAGTGGGATCGCCGGGAACCAGAAGCCAATTGAAGCTCTTATTCTGGCCAGGGCTGACGAGAACGACGGCATCACCGTTGAGCGAGCTCTTGACCGAGTAGTCGCCTGCAGGAAGGGTCTGCCCATTCACTGTGAAGGCAAAAGGAACGTGGAGCACTGCCGCTGAGGCAAGCTGAGGCGTGACTGCTGCTGCCGCCAACAGTGCCGGCGCCAGAACGAGGGTGTGAAGGGAAAGCCGCATATTTGTTTCTCCTACGCAACCCACACTACCCGGTTCGAAAATAGAAGTCGTCAAGCTTGCGTCTAGAAACTGTCAAGATTTGTGGCGGCGTTTTTTGTGCGTCAGGAATGGTTTGTTGAGGTCTGATTCAGCGTCGCAAGTTCATCGCGAATCTCGAGGTCAATCGAGACCCTATCCTGCGGCGGCAGGTTTTGGACGATGCGCAAAGAGTCTTGCAGCAGGTCGGCGGCAACTGAGTAAGACTGGCGCCCGATGGCGAGCCTTGCGGCAGATTGAAGCGCGCGAATGGCGGGATGCCAGTTGCCTGCGGCCTCGTAGTGCGTGGCCATTTCGCGGGCGACATGCGCTTCGCGTCCGGCGAACAATACGGCGAGACGCAGGGCGACGCGATTGTGACGGTCGGCGCGGCGCGCGGGAGCCTGGCGCTGGTAGAGCACTTCGCGATAAATGCCGTGCGCGAATACATAGAAGGCAGACGGAGAGCCGCTGGGGAGCTCGTCGTGCCCGGCGCGGCAGATGAAGACAAGCCTCCGCGCCAGGGCATCAAATGATTCCTCGATGGTGGCGATGGGCTCTTCGAGAGCCGCAGCCACGCCCCACGCAGGGAAGGCGACCGAGAAAATGCTTGCGGCTTCGAGAAGGGTCTGGTCGCTATGCGAGAGGGCCTGAATCTCCAGCTCGATCATTTGTGCGAGTTCGTCGGGTACGGCGGGCTCGAGTTTGTCGACTGGTGCGCTCAGGACCCATTGCGGTCCGTCGGTGGAATTCTCTTGCACGAGAAGGCGCTGTGCGATGAGGTGCTTTACTAGCGCGAGCACATAGAGCGGATTGCCCTCGGAGTGGCGATGCACGAAGCTGTCGAGATCCGCAGGAATGGTTTGCTGCGCGAGAGTGGCGGCGAGCAACTCGCGCAAGCCTGATTTGTTCAGGGGTTCGAGAACAATCTCCGCGCATTGGTGTCGCACGGCAAGATCCTGCTTGAGCACGCGCAGCGGATGTTCGGTGCCTGGGTGTTGAGGATTGAAGACTGCGAGAAGCATGATGCGTGACGGTGCGCGCCGCCGTGCCAATGCGGATATCAAGCCAAGTGTTGATTCGTCGGCCCAGTGCAGGTCATCGAAGATGAGGACCAACGGGCGCAGAGCAGCGATTTCCTCGAGGGCCGCGCACAATTCGCCGGGACCGCGAGAAGTGGGCGCAGACGCAACCTGGCGGCCGAGCGCTCCGAGCCATGCGGGAGCAATGCGAGCGAGGATAGCGCAGACCTGTTCGCCATCCGGTGATGCACAGAGGCCGGCGAGAGCTTCCATTACCGGGTAGTATTCCTCGCGGTGTGCGACGCCCTGTACGCATTGGCCGCGCGCGATCGTGACCGGAGTGGAAGGACCGAAGCTACGGCAGAACGAGTCGACCAGCGCAGTTTTTCCGATTCCGGAATCGCCGCAGAGAAACACGATCTGGCGGCGGCCATCCAGTGAAAGCTGAAAGAGCGCGCTCAGGGATGCGAGCTCCTTGTTGCGTCCGACAATCTCCGGCGTCTTCTCTTCGGCATTGGCACAGTGATTGGCATGATTGCCGTCGATGACGTGCGCTACGAAGCAGTAGCCCCGCTTGGGCAGCGATTGGATAAAACGTGGCTGACGCGCATCGTCGCCGAGGAGCTTGCGCAGCTCCAGGACGTAAGTCCGCAACACCTGCGGCTGAACGTAGGTTTCCGGCCAAAGGGCGTCCAGCAGCTCGTCGTGGGTGATGAGGCGGCCCGGGTTTTCGACAAGATAGCGAAGGACGGCAAAGGGCTTGGGGGGCAGCGCGAGCTGTGCGCCGTTCTGCCACACGCATTGATTTGAAGTGTCCAGCGCGAAGCCGGCGAACCGCTTCATGGGAGACGCACCTTTCCTCGACAAGCTGAAATCAACGGTTGGCCACGGGGTACAAGTCTTATTCAGCTGGTTTTGACTTATGAGGTGCTCTGGTTGCGGTCAAATCCCGGGAAGTTTGAAGCTGCGGCTGCGCGCTAGTCAGCGCTCGCGGGTAGACAGTCTGATTTTAGCTGCTCGACGAGGGAAATGGCAGCTTCTGTGTTGCCGTTTGTTGGACTCATTGCACGGAATTCGGGTGTATGTTAATTTCGTTTCGTACCTCGCGAATCCGCGATCGTGAACCTCAATCAGCGGATTCTACCTGCGCTCAGCGGCTTCTGAGGAGTGCGGATGGAGGCGTTCAGAAGCACGCCGGGAAGGTGTGCCTGCGCCTCGGATGCGGCAGCTTTCCCACCTCCAATCACTCGCAACACACAATAAGGAGAGAAGTCATGGGCGGAACCACGCAGCATCATGCAATCAACTACGTTGAGTTTGCTACAACCGACATCGAAAAGACGAAGCAGATTTACGGCAAGGCGTTCGGTTGGAGTTTTCAGGACTGGGGTCCGGACTACATTAGCTTCAGCAAATCCAGTGCCGGCGTGGATGGCGGTTTCCGCAAAAGTGAAGCTGGCGCGGGCGCCGGGCCAGGAGCACCGCTCGTCGTGCTGTATTCGCGGGATCTGAAGGCGACTG
>JANXQR010000369.1 GCA_025353435.1 Acidobacteriota bacterium
CCAATGCCGCGGGCAAGGGCTACTACCGCACGGCATATCCAACAGAAGTTTACGAGAGCCTTGTTGCGCATGTAGAGACGAGTCTCGAGCCGACGGAGCGCATCAGCCTAATCGGCGATGAGTGGGCGCAGGTACAGTCAGGCAGGGCCATGGTGGGCGACTACCTGAACCTGGTGAGCGCGGTGAAGGCAGACCCGAATCCAGCTGTACTCGACGCGGCTTTGAACAATGTGGAACCCGTTTTCGCGCGTATTGCGTCGACACAGCAAGAGCGAGACGGACTGGCAAACTGGCTGCGGATGACGCTGTCGCCGGTGTATGCGCAGCTAGGACCGCCATCTGAGAGTGACTCACCGGCCAAGCGCCAATTGCGCGCACGGCTGTTAAGCGTCCTGGGCCAATTCGCAAAAGACCCGGCCGTGCTGGCGCAAGCCGGTGAAATTGCCGCGAAATATATGACTGATCAGGCATCAGTGGACGCCTCACTGGGTCAGAATGCCGTTTCGATCGCGGCCCGCGACGGCAACGCGGAGATGTTCGACCGGTTGCAGGAGTTTTATGAGTCCTCGACGGACCCGGTACTGCAAGTGGGTGCATTGAAGCTCATGCCGCGGTTTAAGAATCCGGCATTGGAGAAACGGGCGCTCGATTATGCTCTCTCCAGCAAGGTGCGCAGCCAGGATGCAGCACCCCAATTCGCTATTGCGATGCGGATTGAATCGAACCGCGATCTGGCCTGGCGCTACATTCAGGATAATTGGGAGGCGATTCACGCCCTTCTGACGCCGGAGTTGGGGAGCATTCTGGTGGGATCAACCGCGGATTTCTGCTCAGAAGATGCCCGTGACCAGGTGCAGCAGTTCTTCTCAACGCACAAGGTAGCTTCTGCCGATCAAGCGGCCAAACACGCCATCGAGCGAATCAACGGGTGCATTGAGTTGCGCAAATTGCAGGAGCCAAGCCTGCAGAAATGGCTCAATCAGCAGGAGCATTGATGTCAGTTGCGGAGGAATATTCGAGCTGCTAAGCGGCTTGGGTCAACCGCCGCCTGCAATTCACACCGTTAAACTGAAAACATGATCCGTATCCTTCGCCCCATCCCTGTCGAATCAATCAAACTGCTGGTATTCGATCTGGATGGGACGCTGATCGACTCGGCGCGCGACCTGTGCAACAGCGTCAACGCGGCGCTCGAGCACATGGGGCGTCCTCACCTGGAGCATGACATTATCGCGAGCTTCGTAGGCAACGGGGCTGCGATGCTGGTGCGCCGTTCTCTGGCGGTCGAGAATGGCGTGCCGCCGGACGAGGTGCACGACGAGGAATTGGCCACCGCCTACACGTTTTTTCTGGATCATTACCGCGAACATAAACTGGACTTCACTTATGCGTACGATGGCGTGCTTGAGTCGCTGGCAGCTCTTCGCGTGCTGCGTGATGGTTCGCCGCGGGCGATGGCCGTATTGACCAACAAGCCGGTTCGTCCGGCAAAAGCCATCTGCGACGGTTTGGGCATGGGTGAGTTTTTCTTTCAAATTTGCGGAGGGGACAGTTTTCCGCTGAAGAAGCCCGATCCCATGGGCCTTCGATCGCTGATGGGTGAGGCCAACGTTCGCCCGGAAGAAACCCTCATGATTGGCGACAGCAAGGTGGACGTTCAAACGGCCCGCAATGCCGGCGCGTGGAGCCTGGGGTGCCAGTTCGGGTTCGGTCCCCAAAACCTGATGGAGGCGCCGCCGGACCTCTTGGTGGACACTGCTTCTGACTGGACGACAGCAATGAGCCTTGCATCGATTAAGCATTAGAAAATCAGCATCATTAGCCGTGGTCACATTCCGAGTCGAACACCGATGGCATTGGCTGGTATCCGGAGAATCAGTTTGCCCTAAATAACGAATGGGCGAATGCGAGCTTCGACCGCCGCAACCGCCTAGGCATGTATGCAATGTTCAATCCCGCAAGTGTCCTAAGCCGTTCAGCTGGTATTTTTTAAACACCGGGCGGCCGTGGACTCCAACCACGGGGACCGACCCTTATGGCGACGGCCTTTTCAACGCCCGTCCTGATGGAGTGGCACGTAACTCCGAGACCATGCCGTCGTATACCGACGTTGACCTTCGGTGGGGGCATGACTTCGCCATCACGCCCAACAAGGATGAAGAGGCGCCGCACGTCGGTTTCTCGGCGTCTGCATTCAACATTCTCAATCACGAGAATGCCACGGGAATAGACACCGTCACCACGTCGCCGGGAAATGGCGAAGTCACTGGGGTGAGCGCACCGCGCCGGCTGCAACTTGGCATGCGCTTCCAGTTTTGAGGCTCGGCCATAGCGGTCTGCAGGGACGGGGGTCCATCGCGGCCAGATTCCCCCAATCGCGGTAAACTGGTTGCGCCGAATCCAGAGTCTCTGGGAACTAACCCAACCAAAAGCCCGTATCTGGAAGAAGGAGGCATCATGCGCCCTCGCCTGCTGCACGCCGCCCTGCTTTGCGCAGCCCTGGCTGCCAACTCCCTATCCGCACACGCCAGCAAAGACGTGGTCCAGTTCGGCAGCAACATTGACGTGGCACCCGACAGTACCGTGCACGACACTGTTTGCTTCTTTTGCAGCGTCAACGATCACGGTACGGTTGACGGAGACGTCGTGGTATTTTTCGGCAACGTCCACATCGACGGCCACGCCAACCATGACGTCGTGAACTTCTTCGGCAGCGTGACTGCCACAGACAACGCAAGCATCGGCAAGGACCTGGTGAGCTTGTTCGGCTCCGTCCGTCTCGGCGAGAACGTTTCAGTGGGCAAGGACCTGGTGGCGATGTTTGGCGGCACGCGGATTGCGTCCACCGTTACGGTCGGAGGCGATCGAGTGGTGCAACCCGGGTGGGTCTTCTGGGGGCCGTTTCTCATCTTCCTTCTGGTAGTGATTCTCATCGTGCGGGAGATCCGAAACCAACGCCGCCGCTCCTTTATGCGTGGGTATCCCTACCCACCGCGATAACTCCAAATTTGCGCCCTAAACTCGGATAACTCGGATGTTCGACGGAGCCTGTTGATCGCGACTCGACCTTTGCGTATTGTGATTCCTGGCGGCAGCGGCCAGGTTGGTGGGCTTCTCGCACATTTCTTTCAGGAGCGCGGCCATCACGTCACCGTGCTCACTCGCGGCCCGTTTGCGGCTTCATGGAACACGGTGCATTGGGACGGCGAGCATCTCGGACCGTGGACTGAACACCTGGAAGGCGCCGATGTATGCATCAACCTCGCCGGCCGCAGCGTGAACTGCCGCTACACGCGTGCCAATCGTGAAGCCATCTACCGCTCCCGCATCGAAACCACAAAGTTGCTTGGAGACGTAATTGCCGCTCTGGCCGAGCCACCCAAAGTATGGCTCAACGCCTCAACGGCAACCATCTATCGGCACGCGCTTGATCGCCCGATGGACGAGTTCACGGGTGAGCTTGGTGGCCACGAACTGATGACACCCCATCATCGAGTGCCGGAGACCTGGAACTTCTCGATTCGAGTGGCAAAGGATTGGGAGGCGGCATTTTTCGCTTCGCCGACGCCTCGAACGCGAAAGGTTGCGCTCCGCAGCGCGATGGTCATGAATCCCACTCCGGGTGGACCCTTTGCGCTTTTGCTCAACCTGGTTCGCCTAAGCCTGGGAGGCGCCCAGGGCAACGGCCGCCAATTCGTCTCCTGGATTCACGGTCATGATTTCGCACGCGCGGTCGAATTTCTCATCGATCGCGACGACCTTGACGGGCCGATAAATCTTGCGGCTCCCACTCCCGTGCCCAATCGCGAATTCATGGCGACGCTGCGCGAAGCCTGGGGCATGCCGAACGGCATTCCTGCTCCCAGTCCGCTGGTCGAACTCGCTGCCTTTTTCATGCGCACCGAGTCAGAACTGGTGCTCAAGAGCCGGAACGTAATCCCGGCGCGCTTGCTTTCAGAAGGATTTGAATTTGAATTCCCCACGTGGGCAGAGGCCGCCATAGACCTTGTAATGCAATATCGACTGCGCGATTAGGCAGCGTAGCGGATTGACCGGAGTCGCTCGAATTTCATTTCTTGGGCGTTATCTCCGTCACCGGCAGATCCCAGTGGGCCAGGAGGATCTCAAAACGTCTCTGCTCTTCCCGCTTGTAGGTCGCCTGATCGGGCCATAACTCGCGGATCATCGCCTCTTCGTCGGGGTTGGAAGTGGTGGCAAGGGTCGAATTCTTGAATCGAATAGTCACCCGATAATCCCATCGCCCATCTTCCGTGGTGTGGTAGGCCGGCGACTCGATCTTGACGCTCAACATGCGCCCGGTCGTTAC
>JANXQR010000389.1 GCA_025353435.1 Acidobacteriota bacterium
TACCTGCTCAGTCTCATCCTGGCGTGGCGTGTGATTCCGCAGGAGTACGCCTCCCACTCTCACACCATGTTCTGGACCGGCATGGTGCTTTCGCCGCTCCTGCTGCAGGGCTGGATCCCCGAGATCGCCACCTTCCTCAACACCCCGGCCTGGACCATGTCCGCCGAGTCGTTCTACTACCTGCTCTTTCCGTGGTTCGCCCGCTGGAAGCGCCCCGATCGCATCGCGCCCATTATGCGGCGCCTGGCGATCCTCTGGGTCATTGGCCTCATTCCCGGCGCACTCTACGTGATCCTGAAACCCGACGGCGTCGCGCACGTTGATCGCTTCAGCTACGGCCCGTGGCTGCAGGCTCTCAAGTTCACGCCGCTGCCGCATCTAGCGAGCTTCGTCTTCGGCGTGGTGCTCGCAGGCCTCGATGAGTTGATTGCCCGCGGCTCCCGCTTGCGCCTTTTCCTCGGCATCGGCGGGTTTGTAGCCATCTTCACTGTGCTCTGGCTGGGGTCCAATATTCCCTACCCGATGATCCACGACGGCCTCCTTATGCCGCTGTTCGGATGCATCATCATTGGGCTGTCTGGTGAGAACCTGCTCGCCAGCGCGCTCGGCATTCCGCCGCTCGTTTTTGTCGGCGAAGCCAGTTACTGCCTTTACCTGCTGCACTTCAACTTCTGGAATCTGATCCACGACACCCACGTTCTCGACCACCTTGGCCTGGCGCGGTTCGATCCCTGGATCAGTTACTTCATCCTGATCGCCATGGCGCTGCTGGCCCTGCATTTTGTTGAGAAACCCGCCCAACGCCTTCTCCGAAAATGGATGGGCGTTGTGCCCCGCTAGCCGGCGAACGGCAAACTCGCGGATAAAGTGTCCGCTAACGGACACTTTTGCGAAAATAAAAACGATCAAGTACTGCTGAATGATGCGATTGCACCCCGAAAAGGGGGGAATTTCGCGCCAATGTGATTTGGATCACTTTTCAGCGATCAGTGGTCAGTGGACAGTGAAGAAGTGAACACGAGAGCAATTGGAGCATGGGAGCAAGAAGAACACGCGAACAAGAGGAAAGCAGCGATCAACTGAAAAGCCCCTCCGGGAATGTACCGGGAGGGGCTTATTTCTGACCTAACTTAAGTATGGCAGGTTCGCTGAATTAATAATGGATTTTCAAATATATTTGTTTTCAATAGAATGTGAAGGTTGCAACGATTTCCACAGGTTGGGCACTTGACAACATTTTCGGAGAGGCCGAAAAGCGAGGGACTAAGGGACTAAGGGACTAAGAGACTAAGGGACTAGGGAATCTCCGGGACGGGCACGGCCGGGGGGAC
>JANXQR010000393.1 GCA_025353435.1 Acidobacteriota bacterium
TGGCCTACCGGCGGCACGTGAACATCAATGTACACCGGAGGCGCGCTCTTTAGACCTACGTGCTCCAGCGCCGCCTGCGCGCTCACTATCGGCAACCCCGCAAGGTCCGGCATGACAAACCCATCTGGCTTTTCCTCGGTAGGCGCCGCAACCAGAAGACTTACACTCGGTCCTTCAATCCCCTGTGCATGAGCTGGCGGATCTTGCGCCAGTACCATGCCTTCAACGGCCTTCGCATAGGGCAGGCGCGCCGTAACGCCAATCGCGAGACCAATCCGCCTCAACCGCAGCGCCGCCATCCGCTCGTCCGTGCCCACTGTATCCGGCACCTCGACTTTCTGCGGCCCC
Source organism: Acidobacteriota bacterium (assembly GCA_025353435.1). Classification (GTDB taxonomy): domain Bacteria; phylum Acidobacteriota; class Terriglobia; order Terriglobales; family Acidobacteriaceae; genus Telmatobacter. The sequence continues at coordinate 349 of JANXQR010000393.1, forward strand.
AGGCTCTCAGACACACGCACTTGCCACTCGCGGCGCACCACACTCCCGGCAGACGGAGATTGCGTGAGAATGTGCCCCGCAGCCACATCGGATGAATAATAGCGATTGTCGATTGCAAGGTTCAGTCCCAGTCCTGCGGTCTGGCTGCGCGCGTCGGCCACGGTCATGCCCTTCAACGCGGGCACCTGCACCTCCGCCCCATGAATGGCAAAGTGCATCGTGGTGATCGCCGAAAGCAGACTTACAACCACCAGCGCCATCACCAGCGACGCAACCTGGAACAGATTGACAAGCGGTCGTCGTACGCTCATGGTTCAGGTTCTCCGTCCGGGTAAACAATCTCACACTTGACGCTGGCCGCCTTCTCCAGCATCTTCGATACCGAGCAATATTTATTCTTTGAGAGAGCGACGGCAGTCTCCACCGCTCTGCGGCTGAGTTGGCCGCGTACGGCGTAAGTCAGCACGATGTGCGTGAACACACGAGGTGCATCCTCGGCCTGCGTCGCAGTCGCCGTCACGCGAAGCCCTGTCAACTTCTGCCGCTTCTTCTTGAGGATTGAGACCACATCGACAGACGTACAGCTGCACAGCGCCATCAGCACGGCTTGCATCGGGCTCGGCCCGTGCGTATGCGCCGCGTCTGCATCGAGCGTTATGGAGTTGCCGTCTTCCGTCGTGCCTTCAAAAATGTCATCGTGTTTCCATTCACTGTGCGCGATCATCTTTGCAATCTCCTCATCGCGTGTTATCCGTCACCGGTTCCGGATGAATCGTCACTCGCGAAACCTCCGGACATTCCACTTTGAATCGATCTTCCAGTGCGGTGATCACCTCGTGCACGCGCAGCATGCTCAGTTCATCGGGAAGCGTGCAGTGGCAGGAGACGTCAATGTGGTCTCCTGCGCGAAGCACCGTCAGCTCATGCACGTCGATGATCTCAGCGAATTGAGTCGCTGTTGTTCGCAGGGCCCGCTCGATCCGGCGATCATCCACCACAATCTCTTCTGACTGCTCAATCGTTGCCGGTTCGCTTTCGATGTGTGTCAGAACGGAGTCAATCTCAGGCGCGTCCCGCAGAATCTCCGCTTCCATTGCCGACACGAAATTGTGCGCTTCCAGAAGCGGCATATTCTCGTCGAGCTCCACGTGCTGTTCCACGCGCAATCTGCCGTGATGCGATTGCACGCTCAACTCGTGTACCGAAACATTGTTGCGGGCCGCCACCGCTCGCACCCTGTCGAAGATGCTCTCCGCATGGTCCATGCGCGGAACCGTGTGGATCACCACGTCGGCGTGCGGCAACACACGCTGCACGGCCTCCGTCGCGGCGTGCACCAACTCGCCAGTGTGCTCGAATGTGGATCGCCGCGGAAGAGCCAGTGTCAGATCGGCAAAATAGGCCGCCCCCGACTGCCGCACCCGCGCTTGCTCTACCGCCAGTACGCCCTCCACGCTTTCCACTTCGCTCACCACTCGGCTACGCGTTTCAGCAGGGATCTGATCAGTCAAAGCCCCCACGGTCGTGCGCGTCACTTCCAAAGTCAGGCGCAGAATCATCAGCGATACAACGATTGCCGCAAACGGATCGGCGTAACGCAGCCAGTCGATCCCAAATCTTGTCCCGATCCAGCTGGCTCCTAATCCAACCAGGACAGCAAGCGTGGACCAGATGTCCGAAGCAAAATGAAATGCATCCGTTGCCAGTGCCGGAGAACCGGTCCGACGCGCCACGGCACGCAATTGCCCTGATCGCCAGTAGTCCACCGCGATCGAAGCCACGAGCACCAGCACCGGCCAAACCGAGTGACGCAACTCCACTCTGTGACTGATCATCCGGACCAGCGCTTCCCAGATAATCCACGCGCACGAGATCGCCATCAGTCCGGCTTCGATAAACGAAGAGATGTTCTCAACCTTGCCGTGCCCGTAGGTGTGGTCTTCGTCTGCCGGCTTGTCCGAAACACGGACGGAGAAAAATGTAAGCGTGGCACCGGCCAGGTCAAGCCCTGAATGTGCCGCATCCGACAGCACGCCCAACGACCCAGAAAATATCCCTGCCGCCAGCTTCAATCCCGTCATGGCCGCTGCCGCCAACATCGAGTGCAGCGCAACCTGCCGCTTTTCAGCGGAGAATGTCGACGAATTGGAAGCGGCAGATGGCATGCGACTTCAGCCTACTACGATCGGCTTCGTCGCCGTATAAAGTCCCGCGATCCCAAACGTATACGGCTCCCACGAACTCTCCGTAAAACCAACCGACTGCATCAAAGCCCGCATTGCCGGAGGGTCCGGAAAACTTCCTACAGACGCCGGCAAATAGTTATATGGTCCGTCTTTCCCGCAGATCATGCGGCCAATGGCCGGTAGCACGCGACGAAAGTAAACCGCATACGCCCTGCCCACCAGCCCGCCGGGCTCACTGAAATCCAGAATCCCCAACTGGCCTCCAGGCTTAAGCACCCGATGAAACTCGCTTAGACCAGCTACGTAATTTGCAAGGTTCCGAAACCCGAATGCCGTCACAATCAAATCGAGCGACTCATTCCGCAGCGGCAAATGCAGCGCATCGGCTTCCAGCGCCACCGCGCCGTGTCCATCGAACTTCCCCGCCCCGCGAACAAGCATCGCGCGCGCAAAATCTGCTGCCAGAATCGGCCTCGCGCCATTCGGCCGATGCTTCAACAACGCCATGGTCATGTCACCCGTGCCGCAGCAAATGTCCAGCACCGCCGCATCTGGATCCGCCAGCACCCCATGAAACCGCCGTGCAGCACGGTTCCACCACACGCGATCAATATTGGCAGAAAGCACATGATTCAGCAGATCGTAGCGCGGCGCAATCGAGTTGAACATCTGCCGTACCATTTGCGCAGCGCTCGACTCATCCTCAGCCCCCGCCGGCTTCGCACCCAACGCAGCCTTCACGTTTGAAGCAGCCTTCACGTCTGAAGCAGCTTTCACGCGAGCCCCTCTGCCGCACGTTTCACCATGTAACTCGCCGCCGCCTCCAACTCTGCCGGAGTCACATCGTTTACGATTCCCGCATCGCCAATCCCCAGCGGCAGCACAAATCGCCGCACGCCACCTACGTTTTTCTTATCGGCTCCGCTCGCCGCTACAAGCTTCGCAGCTCGTAATTTTACCGGTGGCAACGGTCCATACAAATACACCAGGCTCTCAAGTCGCTCCGCCTGCCTGGCCGATATGGTCCCGCGCAGTTTCGCAAGATGCAGCGCAGCCACCATGCCCCAGCCCACCGCTTCGCCGTGCAGCAGCGCCTTGTATCGCGTCACCTGCTCAATCGCGTGGCCCAGCGTGTGTCCGAAGTTGAGAATCATCCGCAGGCCAGATTCCTTCTCGTCGCGATTTACAACATCAGCCTTCATGCGGATCGACGCAACAATCACTTTCTCAAGCGCCTTCGCATCGCGCCCCAGAATTTCGTCCGCGTGCTCTTCCATAAATCGCACCAGCGATCGGTCGCGGATAATGCCCGCCTTCACGCTCTCCATCAGTCCCGACCGCAATTCGCGCTCCGGCAGCGTACCTAGCACGTCAGTATCTGCGAACACAACAAGCGGATGATGAAAGCTGCCCACTAGGTTCTTGCCCTCCGGCAGATTCACCCCCGTCTTGCCACCGACTGAAGAGTCGACCTGCGACAGAAACGTGGTCGGCACCTGCACGTAGGGAATGCCGCGCATGAAGATGGC
>JANXQR010000413.1 GCA_025353435.1 Acidobacteriota bacterium
CGGTCCTCACGTCGATCTTCCGGTACGTGTGGTCCATCTTGAAGTTGGTCGGCGAGTAGGACAGCGTGTAGAAGTTTTTGCTGAAGCCGCTCACGTCGCCGATCACTTCAGCAAGCCCGTTGGAGTTGACGAACGCCTTCCCGCCTGTTTCCTCCGCAACGAACTTCATCGTGGCCTGGTTGATATTGCGCTGCTGAGCCTCGTCCCGCTCTGCCGCACCATTACTCATCACCATCTGCGACGGCGAGGTGACTCCAGCGTTGGGATTCGCCTCAGCCGAATAGTAGAAATAGGTCGAGACTCCTTCGGCATCTACTGGATAAAACGCTACGCGGGCCGAAGCCAACATGGCCATCGTTTTGCCATATTCCCCACCGAGCTGAGGATCGACGTTGCCTGAAATCACCAGCGGAAACGACTCTGAGAACCAGATCACGTTCTTGCGGCCAGGAAAGCTATTGAGAAACATGGCAAGCCGCTGGAAGTTCGCGAGGGTCAACATCACCCGATCCACACTTCGGGAGTCATCGTTCTCCTTTATAAAGTTCTGTAGAGAAGAAATCATGCCCGCGGACGCAGCGGTCGCCGTTGTTCCACCTCCTGAAGGCATGGAGGCGCCCATCATGCCGCCCAGCTTTGCCTGGGCGTTGGTTTCGTCCTGTCCTTTGATCATTACCGAGGTTTCAACCTCGTTGTTCTTCTTGTTATTCATGGCCGCCATCAGGACGGCTGGATCATCATTGAATCCCTGGATAAAATGCAGCCCCAGCCCCATGGTGAAAATCGCCATGCGGGATCCTGGCTTGGCGGTGCTCAGGAACTTGACAGCCTGTTTGTGCACAAAACTCTGATTCTCCATCCGCGTATTGAGCGAATCGAGCAGGAGCACCGTTACCGCTGGCGGCTGAGGAAACGGCGAGAAGTTGCTGAAGACGTTTGGCGGAAGCTTGGGCATCTCCACGGGTTGAGCCGCCCGACTTGCCTGATGCTCCTCGAAGAAGTTGATCGTCTGCGCGTTGCCCTGCTCTGTTACTGTGAAGGCGTCCTGCTTCAAGCCTGTCACGGGCTTTCCGCGCTGATCCGTCACAATCACATCCACCAATACCGCACGACTGTTTACGCGAATCGTAGTCTGCGTATCCGCGGGCTCTGGTGCGTTGTTTTGAGAATAGAGAGAAGCACAAGCCAGAGTTGCCGCAACCGCAAAGACAACAAAACTACGATTCATTCCATAACTCCTGAAGCCCTCGAAAGCGGGAGACCCGATGGATTCTCAGCCCCGCGAACAGACTCTCCGAAAAGAGCCTCTATGTCGTAGACGGCTTTCCGGATCAACAGTCGCGCATCAATAGCGAGACCCCGATCTCTCAGCCGCAATCAATCGACAAAAAACGCCCGAAGACCTGGCCGGCGGAGCGCATTGGTACGAACTGCTGGAACTGCGCCTTCACAACGTTTCATTCGAACGAAGCGATGAGCACAACCACTGCCTCAGCCAAAGGCAAACCCGACGCCAAAACCAGTTCCGCCCAAGCCATCAAGGCGAATATACGGCGAAAGCGAACAAACGGTAACTATAGGGGGGTGGGTATTTTCTCCCTGCACCCCGTTGAAGGTGAAGCGAACAGAAGGCGTAGTACAGGGGGGGGGTGGGGTACCCTGCTTTGAGTCCAACTGCAAACAAGACGCTGGGTGCTCGGTCTGGCAACGTCAACATGGGCGACGAAGGTGGACGCGCACGAAACCGCAGTTCTCGCGCGATTATCCGCCCACGCTGACCGCCCACGACATCGGCGTCAAGGATCTAATGGATGGATTCTACATGCAGGGAGGAAAGCGCGATGTGACGGCGTTCACAGTTACTATCGACCCGCTGCAGGCCATCTCGATGGAGTTGTCGGAGGGATGCAAGCAAGCCGCGGAGGAAGCCGTGGCGCTTATTCTCGCGGAATTGCAGGACACTGCCATGTTGGATTTTGGGTCTTCTACGAGTGAAACGCAATTAAAGTAGGTTCCAGATTGGCGGTAATACAGGAGGAACGGCGATTATTCAGGGAGGAACGGCTGTTCATCATGCTATTCGCAGCCTTCAATATAAGAAATGGCGTCTACTCTTCCAGCATAGTACCGAACGATTTTGCCTTCGTCTGTTTCGAACCGAATGCCGTACTTACCATCTGACGAACGCACCGTCAGGTAGTGTCCTTCAGGGCCCGTGTATGCGTGTGGTGTGACCTTGAGCTTCTTACCGTATACGCTGAGTGCGTGTGCCTCCGAATCCCCGTTATGGATACCATCGACGGTCTGTGTGTCTCGATTGTCGATGTCAACGCGCGCAACTCGTCCTTTCAGAATCATCAGGCCAACGCCGGAGTGGCCGTGAAGATCCGCATAGAAGCAGGATTGCTGATCGCTGTCTTGTGCCATCCCGATTGAATAGGAGAGGTGTAGGTCAGCCTTCAGCTCGGAGAGCTTCATTCCAACCCTGATGGGTCCTATACCGGTCGGAAGAACTACCCAACTGTCAGCAGCCGAGCAAGCGTTTCCGGCCGCTATCATGCAAGCAGCCAATATGTTGAATATGCGAGGCACGCCGCAATTCTACTCTTGCAATTTGCGGATAACTAAACGTACCTTCCGTATGGTGGCCGATGCGGAAGTAACAGATTTGCATCATGAGTACGGCAGCGGCTAGGATTGCGAAGGGCAACCGCAGATCCTTCGGCTTCGCTCAGGAAGACAAATCTTTGTTTGGGTGAGGTTCGTTGTTATCGAGCTGCGGCGCCGGCCTCGATTGGCTCCACGCGCACCTTGCTGATGCGTCGGCCATCCATCTCCATGACGGTCAGGCGACGATCTTCGTAATCCACGAATTCGCCGGCGCGCGGAATGTGGCAGAGACGAAAGAGCAGGAAGCCGGCCAGCGTTTCGACGCCGCCATCGCGGGGAAGGTTCCACTGCATCTGCGTTTCGAGATCACGCAGGTTTACGCCGCCGTCAAGAAGCATGACTCCGCGCGCATTGGTGATGAGCGGGCGAGCGGGATCGTCGAATTCGTCTTCAATCTCGCCGGTAAGCTGCTCGATGGCGTCCTCGGCGGTGACGAGGCCGACCGTGGAGCCATATTCATCGACGACGATGGCCATCTGGCGGTGACGCTTCTGGAATTCGCGAATCAGGTCAAGCACTGTCTTGGTTTCGGGGACCACGAGCACGTCACGCATCACATGGCTGAGACGGAGTTCGACAAAAGGCGTGGCGGAAAGGCCGATGGGGCCGGAGCGCGGAACAGTATTTGCTACCAATTGCGATGCGGTCGGGTCCGCACCGGGAGCACCCACACTTGACGAGGAGGCTCGTTGAGCGGAGGGACGAAAGAAGATGAGGCGGGCAAGATCCTTTGAATAGACCACGCCGACGATGTGCTCGGGGCCGTGTGCCTCGTCGTAGACCGGCACACGCGAGTGCATCAGCTCGATAACCTTGGCGCTGGCCTCTTCAATCAACATGTTCGATGGGAGCGACACGATCTTCTGGCGCGGCGTCATGATTTCCCGCACGGGCACGTCGTTGAGCTCCAGGGCGCGATGGATGAGAGTCTCCTGAAATTTCGGCAGGAGGCCCGTCCGGCGTGCAGCCGTGGTGAGGAGCTTCAACTCCTCGGGCGAGTGGACGGAGGCTCGCTCGGTCATGGGGATATCGAACCCCCGCAAAATGAGGGCTGCCGAGCGGCTGAGCAGGCGCACGGCGGGCCGGGCGAGCTTCATGAAAAGCAGCATCGGCGGGGCCACGGCCACCGCAATTGCTTCCGCGCGGCGAAGTGCGAGCGACTTGGGGACCAGTTCCCCGGCGACCACGTGCAGATAAGTGATGAGGCAGAAGCCCAGCGCCACGGCAACGATGGCGAGAATGTGGGCGAGAAGGTGGAGGTGAGAAGGCGGCTCCGGCAGCCAATGGAGGACGGTGAGAAACCCCTCGGCCGCCAGGGGCTCACCTATCCAGCCAAGGGCCAGCGAGCATAACGTGACCCCAAGCTGGACCGCAGGGAGAAAGTCGTCCAGTTGACGCTGCAGGAGGCGCACAGCGCGGGCACCGGGAACGTGTGCGGCAAGCAATTGCTCGATGCGGGTTTCGCGGACGGAGACGAGGGCAAACTCGGCCGCCACAAAAAAGCCGTTGGCCAGAATCAATATGGCGACGGCAACACATTGAAGCAGCAGCAGGCCTTGCATCTCGCTGTGAGAATAGCATCGCGGCCCGAGTGATGAAGGGACTGAGGGACTGAGGGACCAACTAACGGCTGAGGATACTGAGCCACGCGGGAATGGAACCGAAGCAATTGAACCTGCGTATGGAAATGCAGCAGTGGTCCGACTATGAATGAGGGCCGCGCTGGTTAACCGAAGGACCGGGTGCTCGTCTTATCTGTGAGCACTCTCGATTCCTGAAAACTGAGAGCTGCGGCTGGAGCCGCGGGAGGTATGCGGTGGCTGCGCGAAAAAGCAAACGATTTTGGATTTGGCTGGCGGTAATTGCGGTGGTGATTTTGGGTGCAGGCGGTGTAGCGCTGGCGCGCATGGTCTCTGGAGGCACCATCGACCCAAACAGGCTGGCCAAAGTGACGCGCGCGGACGTGGCGCGGTCCGTGGTGGCCACGGGAAAGATTCAGCCCATCACCAAGGTTGAAGTGAAGTCGAAGGCTTCGGGCATCGTCGAGAAATTGTTTGTGGACATCAACAATCATGTTCACAAGGGGCAGCCACTGGCCCAGCTCGATGAACAGGAAATCCAGGCACAGGTAGCGGCGCAGCAGGCGCAGTTGGCTGCAGCCGAAGCCAACGTCGGCACGTTTGAAGCAAATATCGTACAGGATAAGGTGAACGCGGAAGCGCCTGACCTGCCTATGTACAAACAGACTCTGGACCGCAACCAGCAGATGGCCAAAGAGGGCGTCGTCAGCCAGCAGGCTCTGGATAATGCGAACAGGGACTATCTTGCGGCGCTGAACAAGCACGATGGCGCCAAGGCCCAGATTGGCGTGGATACGGCAAAGCTGAAACAGGCGCGGGCACAGGTAATGGAGAGCCAGGCGAGCCTCAAACAGCTTGAAGAACAAATGAGTTACACCACAGTTGTGGCGCCGATGGATGGCTTGATCCTATCGCGCGATGTTGAGGTTGGCGCGGCGGTAAGCTCGATCCTGGTGCTGGGATCGACGGCCACACTGGTGATGACTGAAGGCGACACGACCCAGGTTTACGTTCAGGGCAAGGTGGACGAGGCCGATATCGCGCACGTCTACATGAACCAGCCGGCGCGCATCAAGGTGGAGAGCTTCCGGGACCGCGTGTTCAACGGCAAAGTGACCAAGATTGCGCCGCTTGGCGTCGAAAAGGACAATGTCACCACCTTTGAAGTCAGGGTCTCGATCGACAATCCGGGCGGCGAATTGAAGGCCAACATGACGGCCAACGCGGAGATCTTACTGGATGAGCACAAGGGTGTACTTACTGTTCCGGAGAACGCCGTCTCTTATGACGGACAGAAGAACGCCAGTGTCGAGGTTCCTGATAAGAGCCTGAAGGAAGGCAAGCGGAAGGTATCGGTCAAGGTGGGACTATCGAACGGCTCGGTGACTGAAGTCCTGAACGGTTTGAAGGAAGGCGACCAGGTCGTGTTGCAGCAGTAGACCGTTGCAGGGATTACGGACGTTCATCGGCGCACAGAAGTGTTCGGAACCGGACAGATGCGAAACTCTCAAATTTGTGGAGAACAGCCCACAAGACGTTGCAAATCAGTTGGATCCATCGAACAGGTGGAATGGCCAATGGGATGCAACTTCCCTATCGGATCACTGTTCAAGGTAGTTTGTTTACTGACTAGTATTGGCGAGGTAATGCGATGAAATACGCAATTGCAATAGCGGCGGCAGTTTCGCTGGCAGCCCTTCCGGCGCTGGCGACCGAGGCCACGTTTGAGCGCAATCTCCAGGTGAACGGCCGGGTGGAGCTCACCGTCTCTACAGGCTCTGGGAATATCCACCTGACGCATGGTTCGGATAGCCAGATCCACATCTTCGGGCGAGTCAAGTCCGGCTGGGGCAGTGGGGGGAGCGAGCAACGGGTGCACGAAATCGCGGCGAATCCTCCGATTGAACAGACTGGAAACATCATCCGCATCGGTGCGCATCATGAGAACCTGCATAACATCAGCATCGACTACGATATCCAGGCGCCCGCAGGAGCATTTCTCGAAGCCAGCTCGGGTTCTGGCGACATGACCGACGATGGAGTCGGTGAGAATGCAAAGCTCAGCACCGGTTCCGGAAATATCCATGCCACCGGCTTGAAGGGTGCGTTTACCGTGAATACGGGTTCAGGCGAGATTTATGCCGAACAGATTGGCTCTGGCGATGTGAAGGCTCAAACCGGCTCCGGGAATATCGAACTCCGCGAGGTTCATGGCAGTTTGCGTGCCGGCACCGGTTCCGGGGACATCAAGATCAGCGGGTCTCCGGCGGGCGAGTGGAAGTTGGAAACGGGGTCGGGCAACATCGAGTTCTGGCCGGGAAACTCCGGACTGAATCTGGATGCATCGACCGGATCGGGATCCGTGCATTCGGACCACGAGATGACCGTTCAAGGGTCTTTCGATCACCATCACATTTCCGGAAAAATCAATGGAGGCGGCCCGACCGTCCGCATCCAGACAGGCTCGGGTGACGTGCGGATTCACTAGGCTGATAAGGCCGCGGTGATCCAAAGTCGCAGCGAGGTTACTTCTTCAGGCGAGGCCTTCGTGAGCCACGGGGGGTCTCGCCCTTTTTTTTTGCGCTACTACTCGATGAGACTCAGGCGCTCCACGCCGGGCGGCTGGTGCGGCTTGCCGAAATAAAGCCCATATCGGTTGAGATTCCACGCACACACTGCAGAATGTGATTGGCGATTGCGGGCAATTTCTGCGCCGTGACACGGAAGGACGGCCCCGAGATGCTGACCGCCGCAACCGGCTGGCGCTGGGCGTCGAGCACAGGCACAGCAATGCACCGCAGTCCCTCTTCGAGCTCTTCATCATCAACAGCATAGCCGCGTCGGCGGGTCTTTTCAATTTCGACGCGGAGGGCCTCTGCAGTGGCGATGGTGCGAGTGGTGAACCGCTCAAACCGGGTGCGGCGAATGATATCGGCGATGCGCTCCTCGGGGAGAAACGCCAACATAGCCTTGCCAACTGAAGTGCAGTGAACGGGATTGCTCGCGCCGATCCTGGTGATCATCCGGACCGAACGCGCCGGTTCGATCTTGTCGATGTAAATGACTCGAGCCTGCTCCAGGATACAGAGGTGCGCTGTCTCTTCTGTCTCAGTGACAAGGCGGCGGAGATGCGGCTGGGCACGTTCGCGCAGGTCGTATTGCTCGATGGCTCGGTTGCCGAAGTCAAACAGGCGCAGTCCCAGGCGAAATTTGCCGCTCACCGTACGCTCCACCATGTGGTGGCGTTCGAGAACCATGAGAAACCGGTGCGCGGTGCTCTTGTGTAGCTGCAAAGCCAAGGCAACCTGCGCAAGACCGAGCGGCGTCTCGCTTTCGCCGAGAAGGTCCAAAACCGCGAAGGCGCGGTCCAGAGCCTGGACCTTGTAGGTTCCGTGAGGGGCGGCGTCTCGCATCGTGGTCCTCCGTTTCGCTATTGGGTAATTCAAGTTTTTCAGATAGCCGATTGCATGTCAAACATTTGCTGCGACTCAGCCTCGGGAGAATCGGATTCCCCGGGGTTCATTTGGAATTTGCGATTCGGAATCCGGAACTTTTGTTGGTCGAGGGCCAAGGCAAACCTGGTCCCGATCAACTCGATGCCGGCCATTTGGGTGGGAAAAGCCGAAGGCTCGCGATTTGATCCCGGAAATGTGATCCAAGAAATATGGTTTAGGCAGGAACTACGTCGCCCTCGCCGGGGGCGAGGAAAAGATTGGCTTCAAGGCCATGCTGGCGGGTGTAGAGGTCATAGTAGCGCCCTCCGAGAGCGAACAGCTCGGCGTGGGTGCCGCGCTCGAGGATTTGCCCTTGCTCAACGACCAGGATCTGATCGGCGCGGCGGATGGTGGAAAGCCGATGCGCGATCACGAACGTGGTGCGGCCCTGCATGAGCTGAGAAAGTCCAGCCTGGATCATCGCCTCAGACTCAGAGTCGAGCGAACTTGTGGCTTCATCGAGGATGAGGATGCGAGGCGCGGCCAGCAGTGCGCGGGCAATGGAGAGGCGCTGCCGCTGGCCTCCGGAAAGCTTGACGCCCCGCTCGCCGACAATCGTCTCGTATTGCTCCGGGAACCGCTCGGCGAATTCGTCTACGCGCGCGGTGCGGCAAGCGAAAAGGAACTGCTCCTCGGTAGCCTCTGGACGGGAAAACATCACATTCTCGCGAATGGAGCCGTCGAAGAGGAACGAGTCCTGGAGCACCACCCCAAGCTGCGAACGGAACGTGTTGAGGTCAACCTTCCCGAGGTCGATATCGTCGACAACGACGCGGCCGGTTGACGGCGTATGGAACGCGCAAAGCAGGCTGATGATCGTGGATTTGCCGGAGCCCGAAGATCCAACTAAGGCTGTCACACTGCCGGGCTCTGCGCGGAAGCTGACGCCATGCAGGACTGGCTTAGTTGGCTCGTAGGCGAATTCGACGTCCTCGAAGCGCACGTGGCCCTCTATGGGCGGCATTTTCAGGGAACGGCCCGGAACCTGATTCTCCTCGATCTCCGACATGATCTCGTTGGTGCGGTCGAGGCCTGCGAATGCCTCCGTGAGTTGCGTGCCGATGTTCACTATCTGGAAGACTGGGGCGACCATGAATGCGAGAAACATGTTGAATTGAAAATACGTGCCGGGCGTCCATGTGCCCTTTAGCACCAGGTGCCCGCCGAGCCACATGACTAGGCCGGAAACCAGGCCCAGCACCGTAGTGGATGCCGACGATAGCACGCTGGTCATGGTGAGGGACTTCATCACGTTCTGCAGGAGCCGTTCGACCCCACCGGCGAATACCGAGGCCTCGCGACCCTCTGCGTGGTAGCCCTTGATGACGCGCACGCCGCCGAGCGATTCCGTCAGGCGGCCGGTGACCTCCGCATTGATCTTGCCGCGCTCGCGGAAGATGGGGCGGATCACTTTGAAGGCGTATTGCAGCACGAACACGAATGCGCCGACGACCGCAAAGACCGTGAGGGTGACGGTGACGCTGCGATGTAGTAGATAGAAGAAGGCGAGTACGGCGGTCACCATGCCGCCGAGAAATTCGACCAGGCCCGTCCCCACCAGGTTGCGCACACCTTCCACGTCGGTCATGATGCGGGACACAAGGGTGCCGGTGCGGTTCTCGTCGTAATACGCAACGGAGAGCAGGCCGACATGCTTCTGAACCTGTCGGCGCATCTCTGCGATGAGGCGCTGCCCAGCTTTTGACAAAAGTTGGGTCAGCGAAAACGAGGTGATGGCCTGCACTAACATTGCTGAAAACACAATCCCGATGAAGGGGCCGAGCAGATCGGGACGGGGATGGGTTGGGTTCAGCACCGTATCGAGCAGCGGCTTGCTGATGTAGGGCAGCACGAGGCCGGCCACTCGATTGAGAAGCATCAACGCGAGGCCGGCGACCAGCAGCCATTTGCGGGGAACGACCAGCAATTTGATCTGTGGCCAAAGCTTTTTCAGGTTTGGCTTGCGCTTGGGTGGGTCACCCTGGCCCGCACGCGCAGCGCGACCGTGGGGCGTGCGCTCTGCGCGCGCACCCATTCCCATTCCACCGCCGCGCATGGTACCCATGCGCTAGACCAGCCTGGCGCGGCGCGCTCCAATAAAGGAACGCACGCACATCAACACGTAAACGAGCAGCAAAATCGCCATGGCAGCCTGGGCGCCGAGAGCGATCAGATCCGGCTCGATTCCTGCAGAGCGCGCATGCAGGTAGCTCGGGATGGCGCGACCGGCGGCGCCGAGAAAGCCCAGCAGCCCAATCGTCACATTGATGTGCATATAAAGCTTGCGGCGACCCGCGTCGGGGCTCATGGCCAGGAAGCCGAATATGCCGAGCGCCAGCCCAAACCACGTGGGAATCAAGGCGGTTGGATGCAGGCTGCCGGTGCCGAAATAACTACCCAGCCCAAGACCAATCAACAATACCGCGAATACCAAGGTCACTTTTGCCATGCACAACTCTCCCTCAATCTCACGGTCAGCATACCAGTTGAGATGAACGGGCGGCTCGTTCCGATTCAGGTTCGTGTGCGTTATGCGTTTTAGCGCTGAATGCGCGCCGAACCGCCCTTTGCAAAGGACCGAACCTGATCCAAGGTGGCCATGGTGGTGTCGCCGGGGAACGTCGTGAGAAGGGCTCCGTGAGCCCAGCCGAGTTTGACTGCTTGCTCGGGAGCTTCGCCATTTAGCAGTCCGTAGATGAAGCCGGCGGCGAAGCCGTCGCCCCCGCCCACGCGGTCGTAGACCTCAAGTTCGGCAGTAGGCGCGGCATAGGTCTTGCCGTTGATCCAGGCCACCGCACTCCAACTATGTCGACTTGTCGAGTGAACTTCGCGCAGAGTGGTCGCCACAACTTTGGCGTTGGGTAGCTTCCTGGTGACCTTGTCCATCATGCCGAAGAACGCGCTCGGATCGAGCTTCGACTTGGCGGCAACCTCAGGCCCAGGAATGCCCAGGCCTTTCTGCAGGTCCTCTTCATTGCCGACCAGCACGTCAACGTGTTCTACGATTCGGTGGATAGTTTCGACGGCCTTCTCTTCCCCGCCCGCAATCTTCCAGAGTTTTTCGCGGAAATTGAGATCAAATGATGTGATCGCGCCGGCTTCCTTGGCTGCCTTCATCATTTCTGCCGCCAATTCAGCGGTCGTTGAAGAGAGTGCCGCGAAGATACCGCCCGAATGCACCCACCGGACGCCGCTGGCAAAAATGGCCTTCCAATCGAAATCACCGGGCTTCAACTGGGCTGCCGCCTCATTGGCGCGGTTATAAAAAACTACTGGTCCGCGAACACCGAATCCCCGATCGCTGTAAACGGTAGCCATGTTGGGGCCGTTCACGCCATTGTGCTTAAAGCGCTTGTAGATGGCCTTGACGCCCATGGCGCGAACACGCTCGGCAATTAGATCGCCGATTGGATAGTCTGACATGGCGCTGGCGATGGCCGTCTTCATCCCAAAGCAGTCCGCTAGGTTCGCGGCGACATTGAATTCCCCACCGCTCACGTGAATGTGGCAGTCCGTAGCCTTGCGAAACGGGATGATGCCTGGATCGAGCCGATGAATGAGGGCTCCGAGGGAAAGAAAATCCAGCTCCGCATCTTTGCGAATCTGCAGTCCATTGCTCATCGTCATCGCTCCAATTTCTCGAGGGCTTGCGCCAAACATTTCAATTGATTTCAGGTCGCCGGCATTTCAACATCAGGTTCGGGGTGTCGCCTGCTTTACGTCGGCAAGTACCTGATCAACCGTCCAGTCGTTGCCGGGATAAAAGCGTATCACTTTGCCGTCTGCGCCGATCAGAGTTGTTGAAAGTGTGTGCGTTATGGTGGAGTCTTCCTCGTGTGTCATGCCGACATCGAACCACTGCGCCACCTTGTCGAGCGTCGCCTTATCCGGCACGGCAAAGTCCCAGCGAGCAAAGGCATTCTTCG
>JANXQR010000450.1 GCA_025353435.1 Acidobacteriota bacterium
CGCGCCAAACGCAATGTGTCGAAATCTGTCTTGCGATAGATCAGAAGCAAATCGGGCTTGATATGGCACTCCCGACAGTTCGCCCAATCCCCGCTCAATTCATGATCATGGTTCTTGACTGGCAGGGCTTCGTCTGAGATCAATTTGAGCAGAACACTCGACAATAAATCGTCGAGGTTCTTGCGCTGGCGGGGAGATGCTTTGATTCGTTTGTAGTCCTTCTTGAATTGCGATGAGCTCTCAATCGTCCGCATTCAGATCCGCCAAGAGCGCCTCAACGCTTGTAGAGCTCTTTCCCTTGCCGGTTTCCAGTTCGTCGATTGCTTTGCGGGTCTGAGCGCCTGGCACTCTCAATTCAAAGGGAAGCCTCTTCTCGTCTGCCACACGCAACATCAACAAACGAATGGCATCCGAAATGGTGAGGCCCATAGCGTTAAGAGCATGAGAAGCGCGCTCTTTGGTGCGTGCGTCGATGCGCGCACGAACATAAGTATCGGAAGTCGCCATGGAGCCCTCGTGTACTGATTGTAGTCCCAATGTGACTACACCGTTCCGGTATTCTTGAGCGAACTTGGATTCGGTGCTTTCCCGCCCTTGCGCCAGGGAAAAGGCGCAAAGACGGGGCACGGAGATTTTGCGTTTGGTCGGAGATCCCAAAAACCGGCTGGGATGGGTTTGTAGTCTCCCACCCTAAAGCGCAAAGGACGCGCTTGAGGATGGGGCACCCTCTTTTCGTACCGGGCAACGGCGAACGACGGCCGGACTGATCGGCTATCATTAAAAGTGAGTGAAAGGCACTCACATTGTGCAAATTGGCTCTTGACAAAGATCGGACGGGTTGCCTATCTTTAGCAATTGAAAGGCGACAGTGCTAGCAGTGGTCTGGCGGGATTGCTTTAGAGGAACCCGCGCTGCTTTCGGCGATCGCTTTCGAGCGTAATTCGGCAGTCAATTCCCAAACTACAACTCCGCGGTAAAGGTTGACGCCTGACCGCGTGTGAAGGAGAAGCAAAGCAATGGCAGCAACGACAGCAACAACGACCTTCACCCCTCTCCACGACAGGATTCTGGTTCGCCGCATGGAAGAGGGCGAAACAATGCGTGGTGGCATCATCATCCCTGACAGCGCCAAGGAAAAGCCCCAGGAAGGCGAAGTGATCGCCGTGGGCAAGGGCAAGAGCAACGACGAAGGCAAGGTATTCCCTCTCGACGTGAAGGCCGGCGACAAGATTTTGTTCGGCAAGTACTCGGGCACCGAGATCAAGATTGACGGCGAAGAGTTCCTGATCATGCGCGAAGAGGAAGTACTCGGCATCGTTAAGAAGTGACGATGCCAGTGGTCAGTAATCAGTGTTCAGTGGTCAGTACGGCCCGCGCAGAGTGCGTGATTGAACAACGGATTTCTGACCAGCTTGGATCGACGAATTGGATAGTGGTCAAGCGGTTTTGATCACTGACCACTGAGCACTGACAACTGTACCAAGGAGAGTTGATAGCAATGGCAAAGCAGATTCTGCACGGTGAAGATTCCCGCCAGGCGATCTTGCGAGGCGTGAACACGCTCGCGGACGCGGTGAAGGCGACGCTTGGTCCCAAGGGCCGCAACGTCGTAATCGAGAAGAAGTTTGGTTCGCCCACCATCACCAAGGACGGTGTTACGGTGGCGAAAGAGATCGAGCTGAAGGACCCGATGGAGAACGTGGGCGCTCAGCTTGT
>JANXQR010000498.1 GCA_025353435.1 Acidobacteriota bacterium
TATGCAAAGAAGCCGTTCAAGAAGATTCCGCAGGAGCATGGAATTGACGAGCTCTTTGTGGGCGGCCGCGAGAACGCCGTGTTGCGTTTGCGCATGAATCGCAAAAAGCTGGTTTCGTGGCGGAATGTCTTTTTGATCTTCGACCGAATCACACATTGGGCTGAGGCCGTGCATATTCGGCCGCTTCGCAAGGTCGCCCTGAAGCACGCCGAGAAGTGGATGCTGGACCGGCTGGAGATGAGCGACGGGCTCGGTGCGATATACCCGGCCATGATGAATGCCATCATTGCGCTGCGCTGCCTGGGATATTCCGAGGATGATCCCCAGGTGATTCGCGCGCGCGATGAATTTGAGAAGCTGGGTATTGAAGAGCCGCCGAGCGACGATTTACCGGAGCCGACGTTCCGCATGCAGCCGTGCATGAGCCCGGTGTGGGATACGGCGCAGGCGATCTATGCGCTTGGTGAAGCGGGCGTGTCGCGCACCGATCCGCGCATGATCAAGGCGGCGGATTGGATGCTGTCAAAGGAAGTGCGGCACAAGGGCGACTGGGCTGTGAAGGTTCCCAAGACGGAGCCAGGCGGCTGGTACTTCGAATTCAATAACGAGTTTTATCCGGACACCGATGACACGGCGCAGGTTCTGCTGGCCTTGAACAAGGTGGACAATCCGCGTGAGCGTTATCAGCACCAGGTTGTGCAGCGGGCGATTGATTGGGAGTTCGCGATGCAATGCCGCAACGGCGGCTGGGGCAGCTTCGACAAAGACAACACGAAGATGATCTTCCAGTACATCCCTTTTGCCGATCACAACGCAATGCTTGATCCGCCGACGGTGGATATTACTGGGCGAATGCTGGAGATGCTGTCGGGGTACGGATTTACGCGCGGCGACAAGCGGATTGAGAAGGCGATCAAGTTTATTCTCGACGAGCAGGAGCCGGACGGAAGCTGGTTTGGGCGCTGGGGCGTGAACTATATCTACGGCACGTTCCTGGTACTGCGCGGATTGGAAGCGATCGGTTTCGAACACCTCGAGCCGCAGGTGCAGCAGGCTGCCGAGTGGATTCGCATGGTTCAGAATCCTGATGGCGGCTGGGGCGAAACATGCGGAAGTTACGACGATCCTGATACGCGCGGTGAAGGGCCGAGCACGCCCTCGCAGACGGCGTGGGCAATGCTGGGACTGCTGGCTGCGGGCGATGATCGGTCCGACTCGGTTGCGAAGGGCGTGCGGTGGTTGCTGGAGCGACAACTGCCTGACGGCAGCTGGGACGAGTCGATCGGCGAAGGCGCAACGCGCGAAAGCATCATCACCGGTACGGGCTTCCCCAAGGTTTTCTACCTGGCGTACACAATGTATCGCCACTACTTCCCGCTGATGGCGCTCACTACCTATCGCCGGGCAATGGAACGCGCTGCATAACAGCGGTTACGCGCCGATTAGACGGCGCTGGAGGTTCTTCGAAGATGGCTATCCCCATGTCCCAGGTGTGGACGGTTGCAACCTATGTTTGGAAGAAAAAGCTTGCGGGCGTGAAGCGCTATCCAACGGTGCTGATGCTGGAGCCGCTCTTCCGCTGCAACCTGGCCTGCGCTGGTTGTGGCAAGGTGCAGTATCCGCCGCACATTCTGAAGAAACAGCTCTCGCCTGAGGAATGCTTTGCCGCAGTTGAAGAATGCGGTGTGCCCATGGTGGCGATTCCGGGTGGCGAACCGCTGCTTCATCCGCAGATTGTGGATATCGTGAACGGCCTGGTTGCGCGCAAGAAATATGTGTACATGTGCACGAACGCGCTGGAATTGAAGAAGCGGCTGCACGAGTTCACGCCGTCAAAGTATTTGACGTTTTCCGTTCACCTCGACGGCGAGCGCGAGCATCACGACTTCGCCGTTTGCCGCGAGGGCGGATACGATATCGCAATTGAAGGGATCAAGGAAGCAGTCAAGCGCGGCTTTAGAGTGACCCCGAATTCAACCTTCTTTGATGGCACCGACCCGAACAGCGTGCGCGCCCATTTTGATCAGATGATGGCGATCGGCGTTGAGGGAATCGTGTTGTCGCCGGGATACAGCTACGACAAGGCCCCAGACCAGAAGCACTTCATGGGACGTGCGCGAGTGCGGAAGCTTTTCCGCGCCATTCTGTCGAACCGCAAGAAGTCGTGGAAGTTCAATATGTCGCCGCTGTTCCTTGAGTTTCTGATGGGTGACCGCAACTACGATTGCACGCCGTGGGGTTCGCCGGCTTACAACATCTTCGGCTGGCAAAAGCCCTGCTACCTGCTGCAGGATGGTTACGCCGACACCTTCAAAGAGCTGATGGAAACCACGAAGTGGGAAGAATACGGCGTCGGCAGCGGCAATTCCAAGTGCGCCAATTGCATGGTGAGCTGCGGCTACGAGCCAACGGCCATGCTGGATGGCTTCCTGTCCCTGAGCGGTTTCTGGGGCATGGTGAAGGGCACGTTCTCGAGCTACACAAACAAGCACGCGCTCAAGCAGCTCAACGAGTGGGACATGCATCATAAGACGCCGCTGGTGCAGATTGAGACCACCGCGCCCAGCCTTGAGGAGACCAACGCATGAGTGCCGAGGTGCTGAAGTACACGCGCGAGCAGGTCGAGGCTCTGGAGATTGCTCCGGGGACGGTACACGAGAATCTGGAAGGCTGGATTCCCGAGCTTGCCAACGACGATGACGTGCGGGCGGCGCTCGAAAAGGCGTTTGATTATCGCGGCGATGTAACGCTTACTTTGAAGAACGGCGAGCGCGTCGATGCCTACATCTTCAATCGCAGTACCGGCGCGACGCTGGCTGATTCTTTCGTTCACTACTTCACACCCAAGGCCGACGACAGGCGCAAGCTTAGTTACGCCGAGATTGCCCGCCTCGAATTCAGCGGCAAGGATCGCGCGGCCGGCAAGCACTGGGAAGACTGGGTGAAGGCTTACAACGAGAAGAAAGCCGCCGGGGAAAAGAACATCGCGCTGCATCCGGACAAGCTGGAGTAGATGGCATCAATGGGCGGTGATCATGGGAGTCTGGCCCGCAGTCGTTCTTATTTCATTGTTCGGCGCTGTTATACACGCGCAAGAGTCCTTTCCTGATGCGTCGAAACGGATTGATTCCGCAAAAGTCTTCGCGTTTGGAGGGATAGGTTTTGCTGGAGCAACATCACAGGGGGAAGTTGATTTCCGGGTCATCATGGCTCAGTCTCCAAAGGTAGCGCTTGGCACCTTTGAAAAACTTTACCTGTCCGACAACCCTCAGACCAAGGCTTATGCACTGGCGGGAATTCGGAAACTGGACAAGGCCAAATTCAATGAGCTGAAGCTTTCACTGCACGCGTCCCCGTTGAAAGTTCAAATAGAGGAAGGCTGCATAGGCTCGGTGCACTCCATTGAGGATATTGCTGATCGGCTCGATTCCGGCAAATATGACTATTGGATTAAGTGACGGCATCATCGATCTGTCCCAACCAACGACCAATCAATCTGACGATGCAAAAGCGGATGGGTAAGTTGATCACGCCAGCAATTCAGCCTTCATCCCCTTCGCTTCGAGCGCCGCAACCGCTCTCTTATCGAACGAGACAAACGTCTCTCCGCCCAGCCAGCGCCCCTCGTATTCAATCACGCCATCGGCGAAATCCGCGCCTGCCTCCAGCGTCGTCAATCCGGCATTGACCGCGGCCGAGTCGAGCACAACATTCCTCGTCTCGAGCAGACCGCGAATCGTCGCCGCAATCGCAGAACGCGAAACGCCATAGCGGCTGCGCAGAACCCACGCCATCTCGCAGACGGCGTGGTTCGTCACCACCACCGCTTCCGATTTCTCCATGGTATCGAGCGCGAGCTTGTATTGCTCCGGATCGTCGGCAAGCACGAAGCGCAAGAGAACATTCGTGTCAGCGATCATCTTCATCGCTGAACGCCTCTCAGGAACTCTTCGACGACAGCTTCGCCAATGGCCTCGTCCATCTCTCCAATGGTCAGCCTTGCGCCGTTAGTCTTGCCCTTCAGGCATCCCGCAAGATCGCTGATGCTACCTTTCTTCCGCACCGCCCGGCCACGGAACTCGCCGTTTGGCAACAGCTCAATCTCCAATTTCTCCCCTGGCTTGATCCCGACATGCTGGAATATCTCTTTTCTGAGAGTCACCTGTCCCCGCGACGTTGTGCTCACGATAGCCATACGGATTTCTCCATCTTCCTATTGTAATGCATATTTGCATTAAATAACGATACTCCTGTGCAACCTTTGATTGCAAACCAGGAGACACCCAGGAGTTTAAGATGGCCTAAGAGATTAGTGGCAATGAAGATATTTCTCACGGGAGCCACCGGCTTTGTGGGCCACCACGTGGCTCGCGCACTTGCGGCTGAAGGCGCGGAACTTCGCATGCTGGTGCGCAAGACCAGCAACCTCTCCAATCTCGAAGGTATCTCCGGAGACACGCATCTAGGCGATCTTGCGCAGCCTGAATCGCTGCGGACGGCGATCACCGGTTGCGATGCCGTTGTGCACGTGGCGGCCGATTATCGCCTTTGGATCCGCGACCCGCAGGCCATGTATCGCGCCAACGTGGATGGCACGCGAGACCTCCTGCGCCTTGCGCGCGAAGCCGGTGTGCGTCGCGTGGTGTACACATCGAGCGTTGCCACCATGCACTTTCGCACCGATGGGATCGTAGTGAACGAAGATACGCCGGTATCGCTGGGAGACATGGTGGGCCACTACAAGCGATCGAAATTTCTGGCGGAGCAGCAGGCGATTGCCGCCGCGCAGGACGGCCAGCAGGTGATGATCCTGAATCCGACCACTCCGATCGGCCCCAATGATTCCAAGCCTACGCCCACAGGCCGAATCTTCGTCGACTTCCTCAACCGCAAATTCCCGGCGTATATGGACACCGGATTGAATCTGGTTGATGTGAACGAGGTGGCGCGGACGCACGTCGTGGCGCTCACGAAAGGTAAGTCTGGCCGGCGCTACATTCTTGGCGGCGAAAACCTGACGCTCAAGCAGATCCTCGACAAAATGTCGGCCATTACGGGGATTCCCTCGCCGACCGTGAAGATTCCGTTCGCGGTGGCCGCGACGTATGCGTTCTTTGAAGAGTTGATAACAGGTCGAATCCGAGGCAAGGAACCACGCGCTACGTTTGAAGAAGTTCGGATGGGCCGCAAGAAGATGTTTGCCTCATCCGCGCGTGCTCAGCAGGAGTTGGGCTTTCGCATCCTTCCGGTTTACCCGGCCATGCGCGCGGCGATCGAATGGTTCACCGCCAACGGTTATGCGACCTCAGTAGCTGGATCGGAACGGTCATGACGCGCGTCGCATTGATCGCCGCAATGCCCGGCGAGTTGAAACCCTTGGTCGGCAAATGGCCGCATAGTACCCGAAATGGAGTACAGTTCTGGGCTCAACGCAATCCCGAGGAAGAGTGGATTGCTGCATGTGCGGGCGCAGGCCAAGCCGCCGCCACGCGTGCTTTTGCTGCCCTTGAGGAGGGTGGCCCGATTGATCTGGTTCTGTCTCTGGGTTGGGCTGGAGCCCTGCGCGGAGACCTGGCTCCGGGAAGCGCCCATAACGTGGCCGGGGTGATTGACGCCCGTACCGGCGAGCGATTTCTCTGCGATGCGGGTGCGGGAGATCTCTGGCTCGTGACGAGCCCAAGCGTCGCCGGCGAGTCCGAAAAGCGACGCCTTGCCACCACCTACAAAGCTGCTCTCGTCGACATGGAGGCCGCAGCCGTTGCCCGCCTCGCGGCCATGCGCAACATCCCGTTTTACTGCATCAAGGGGGTAAGCGATGGCCTGAACGCCCGCATGCCCGATTTCAACGATTTTATGCGGCCAGACGGGCAATTCAGGCTGGCTGCGTTCATTCTTTTTGCGATGATCCGTCCTTGGTACTGGCCTGCACTCGTCCGGATGGGCGAAAATAGCAGGAAGGCTGCCCAAAACATCGCACAGTCGCTGTTCGATCTTCTCGATGAACAAGGTCAAATCAGGAAACGGAATGGCTACCCAAATATCAAGTCGTGAATTTCAGGCTGTTGGCGCCATCCCCGCCACCATGCGCGCTGTTGTCTACCACGGTATTAACGACATGCGCATTGAGACCGTCTCTGTGCCGAACGTCGGGCCCGGCGAGCTCCTGGTGCGGATCGCAACGTGCGGCATTTGCGGCACCGACCTGAAGAAGATCCACTATGGTTCGCACTCGGCGCCGCGCATCTTCGGACACGAAATGGCCGGCACCGTGGCCGCCATAGGCGAAGGCGTCACCTCCTACAAGGTTGGCGACCGCGTCATGACGTTCCACCATGTGCCCTGTAACGAGTGCTACTACTGCCGCAAAGGTACGCCTGCTCAATGCCCTCTCTACAAGAAGACCGGAGTGACAGCGGGATTTGAGCCATCAGGCGGCGGATTTGCCGAGTACATCCGGGTGATGAGCTTCGTCGTGAGCAATGGCGGCGTGGTGCGCATCCCCGATGGCGTTCCGTTCGAACAGGCTGCATTTGTTGAGCCGGTCAACACCGTCCTCAAAGGCGTAAAGATGCTCAACCTGGCGTCAGACGATACGGTTCTTGTGATTGGCCAAGGGCCCATTGGCCTGATGCACGCGGTGCTTGCGGGGCGGACGGGCGCACGCGTGCTTACTTCTGATTTGTATCCCGAACGTCATGCCATCGCGGCGAAGTTCGGCCTGAAAAATCCGATTCACGCCGGCACAGAAAATGTGGTGGAGCGGGTTTTTGCGGAGAGCGACGGCCGTGGCGCTGACGCGGTCATCCTGGCTGTGGGAGGAAATGGCCTGATCAAAACTGCGATGGACGCCTGCCGTCCGGGCGGGAAGGTCATGCTGTTCGCACAGACTCAGCACGGAGATGCTACCTTTGACCCCGGCGCGGTTTGCATGGACGAAAAGACACTTCTTGGATCTTATTCGTCATCCTTCGGCATCATGAACGAAGTCACCGACCTGGTTTTCGGCGGCTATCGTAACGGCTTCGATCTGACTCAGTTGATTTCGCACCGCTTCCCTCTTGAGCAGGCGATTGCGGGTATCGACGTTGCTTCGCACCCCAAGGCGGACTCCATGAAGATCATGATTGAGCCTGTACCCGGGGCCGGAGCAGAGTAGGAAGGAGGAAGAGTGGCAGGCACAGTAAAAGCCGTAATCCTCCGTGGCCGCAAGACGGTCGAAAACGTCGTCGAGGAGGGCCTGAATACAGTCGACAACGTCGTCGAAGCAGGCCTGAACACAGTGGAGACGGCGGTCGTCAAAGGTCGACACACGGTCGAATCCGCTGTGAGTCTGGGGCGCAGGACTGTTGAGCATGCGTTTCTCAATGGGCGCAGTACCATGCAGGCCGCTGTTCTTCACGGCCGCGAAGACATCCGCATCGAGCACGTCCCCGTTCCTGAGGCTGCGACTGGCGAACTCATCGTTCAGGTGGGCGCCGCTTTGACCTGTGGTACTGACCTGAAGGTATTCCGACGCGGATATCATGCGCGGATGATTGTGCCTCCCGCGCTCTTCGGGCATGAACTTGCGGGCACAGTCGTTCAAGCGGGCGAGGGGGTCACGGACTTTGCGCCAAGCGACCGCGTCGTGGCGCTCAATTCCGCGCCCTGTGGGCATTGCTACTTTTGCCAACGGAATCAGGAGAATCTCTGCGACGACCTGCTTTTCAACAACGGTGCGTACGCTGAGTTCATCCGCATTCCCGCGCGCATTGTCGCCAAAAACACGTTGCGTATTCCCGACCACGTACCGCTCGAGCACGCCGCCCTTACCGAACCGCTGGCCTGCGCGGTGCACGCGTTTGAAGATTCAAACCCACGTCCTGGCGACACGGTAGCTATCATCGGCGGTGGTCCGCTGGGTCTGATGATGGCGCACGTGGCGGCACTGGCGGGGTGCGAAGTAATCGCGATCGTGAAGCACGAGGGTCAGGCGGAAGCCGCTCGCCAACTCGGCGCCGCGCATGTTGTGCAGACGGGTAGTATTCGCAGCGCCATCCAGCAGACCCGCGCCTTCACTGACAAGAATCGCGGCGTAGACATCGCCATTGAAGCGGTTGGCGTGCCTGAAGCCTGGCAGGAGGCGGTTGAGCTGGTGCGCAAGGGCGGCACAGTTAACTTCTTCGGCGGATGCGCTGTCGGGACCCACGTGACGCTCGATACGAATCGAATTCACTACAGCGATATCACGCTGCGCGCCACGTTTCACCACACCCCGGCCATCTGCCGTAAGGCGCTCGATCTTATCGCTGGGGGCCGATTCCAGGCGGGCGCGTTCATTACAGGGCACGCGCACCTTTACGAATTGAATCGCGTCTTCGAGAAGTTGATGAACCGCAGCAGCGAGATCAAGACTGCGATCGTACCTTGAAGGCGATGATGACTCCGGCAATCCAACCGAGCAAGAACGAAGCCACCTCTCTCGACGAACTGATTGAGCGGGGCTGGTCTGCTTTGCCGCCTGAGTATCGAATTCCTGAAGTGGCCCCCACTCTCGACGAAGCGCGCGCCTACTGCAAGAAACTCGCCGAATCGCATTACGAAAACTTTCATGTTGCCTCGTGGTTTCTTCCCAAGGCACTGCGGCCCCACTTTCATTCCATTTACGCCTATTGCCGTATCTCCGATGACCTTGGTGACGAGGTCGGCGATACGGC
>JANXQR010000406.1 GCA_025353435.1 Acidobacteriota bacterium
CTGAGCCGCGCCGCGCTCTATCGGCGCATCGAAAAGTATGGCCTATGAACGCACGACGCGCCGCAGGCATCGACGCTCGGCCGTAGGCCGGGCGTGGCTCTATAGCCTGTGGCTTTCAATGCCCGGACTCGCGTTCGCCTCTATCCTTGTTGCCCGCGAAAAGGTCACCTTCACGCCTGCGCTTTTGATCGTCTGCTGTCTGCTTCTCTACTTCGTGTTGATCGCCGCCGCGCTCATTGAAAGTTTCATTCGGCCTATGCAGACGCTGTCGAACGTTGTGGCCTCGCTGCGTGAGGGCGACTACTCTTTCCGCGCCCGCGGCGCCGGCGCACGTGATTCATTCGGGGAACTCGCCGGCGAGGTCAATGCGCTTGCCGATCTGCTTCAGCGACAGCGGGTCCGCTCCCTTGAAGCTACTGCGCTGCTGGGGCGCATCCTTGAGGTCATGCACGCCCCATTATTCGCCTTCGATCGACAGAACATGCTCCAGCTTGTGAACAACGCGGGATCCCGGATGCTCGACAGGACGCATGCGCGCTGCTTTGGATACTCGGCTGCTGAACTCGGACTCGAGGAACTCCTTCACGCCCCGGATCAGAGCATCCACCTCTTCGGCGGCAAACCCACCCGATGGCTCCTCCGCAAAACCACCTTCCGCCAGGAAGGAGCCCCGCACACGCTTCTCGTGCTCGCAGACGTGAGCATTCCTCTGCAGGAAGAGGAGCAGGCGGCGTGGAAGCGGCTCATCCGCGTGCTCGGTCACGAACTCTCCAATTCCCTGGCTCCCATCAAATCGATTGCGGGCAGCTTGCTGGCGCGGGTCGACGCCATGGAAGGCGAGGCCGACACGATCCGTGACTTCCGGCGCGGGCTCGGCGTGGTGGAAAGTCGCGCCGACGCATTGCATCGCTTTGTGCAGTCCTATCGCCTTCTGGCGCAACTGCCCCCGCCCCATTTGCGCGCAATTTCGCTCGGATCTCTGCTTGAACAGATTGTGCTTCTCGATCAGCGTCTTGCCATCGAGGTCGATCCCGGACCGGCCGTCACCTTGCAGGCTGATCCTGATCAAATCGAGCAGATGTTGATCAACCTGCTGGCAAACGCGGTGGACGCATCCCTGGCCAATCAAGCGCAAAGTGTCTGCGTGAGTTGGCGGGTTGCCGATTTGTCTGTGTGGATCAATATCGAAGATCGAGGACAGGGCATCGCCAATACAGAGAACCTGTTTGTGCCGTTCTACACCACCAAGCCCCAGGGCAGCGGCGTGGGCCTTGCGCTCGCGCAGCAAATTGCTCGTGGGCACGGCGGAGAAATCCGACTGGTGAATCGTGATGATGGCGAAGGTGCGCGCGCCACGGTCCGCTTGCCAATTCAGTAGCGACGAAAGATCGTCCCAACGTCAATCGCAAACAAGCGCAGAATCGAACGCTTCAGGCGCGGCCGGACCGCCTTCTTCCTCGTCGCTCGATCCATTTTCAGTCTGCGCATTGAAGAAAGTGTCCACCTGCTCCAGCACGGCCGCTCCAGTCTTCGCCTGGTAGATGGCGGACCGCAGCTTGGCCCCTCCCGGAACCCCGTGCGTAAACCACGTTGCAAACTGCTTCATCTTGCCTGCGGTCTCTCCCATGCGCGCATCGCGAGGCAACTCATGGCTAGCTTCGGCTTCCCGCAGCAGCATTTCGAAGTAAGCCCGAATCATCCGGTACCGGTCTTCCCCGGTCGGCCGCTCGTACTTGCCCGTTGCCGTGTACTGCGCAATCTGGCGGAAGATCCAGGGATTGCTCGGTGCCGCGCGACCGATCATCACCGCATCGCATCCTGTTTTCGCCACCATTGCTGCTGCGTCCTCAGGCGTGCGAATATCGCCGTTACCGATTACCGGAATCTTTACGGCCTGCTTGATTGCCGCAATCCACTCCCACCGCGCCTGTCCTGTATAGCCTTGCTCACGGGTGCGGGCATGCAGGGCCACCGCGTTCAGCCCCTCCGATTCGGCGATCCGCGCCAACTCCACACAGACAATCTGCGAGTCGTTCCATCCCAGGCGAAACTTAA
>JANXQR010000566.1 GCA_025353435.1 Acidobacteriota bacterium
CGTGAATGGGATCGAAACGGCCTTGCGCACATTGCGGAAGATCTCGGTGATCTTAGGGAGGTCGCGCAGCAATCCCGAACCGCCGTTGCAGCCGACAACTCGTTTCGCCGGGCAGCCAAGGTTCAGGTCTACCGTGTCGAACCCAGTGTCCTGAACAATCCGGGCGGCCTCCGCCAGCGTTTCGAAGTTCGAGCCAAATAGTTGCGCCGCGATCGGGTGCTCATCCTCGTAGAAGGTGAGATAGCGCTTGCGTTTTGCTTCCCGCATCCGCGACAGCCCATCGGCCGAAGTGAACTCCGTCATCAGCAGCCCACAGCCCGACTGTGCGTTCGTGACTTCTGCTTCAACCTGCGAGTGCCCAACTTCCGCGAAATCCGGGTGCCCCACCCTCGCGACGTCTTTGTCTTTGTCGCTAGGGTGGGAGAAAAGGCTCGCGTGGCGGATAAACCGGCGAAACACGGTGTCAGTGACGCCTGCCATCGGCGCAAGCACGGTGGCGGGATTCACCAGGACATTTCCGATGCGCATCTCCGCGGGCACTCGGATGCCCTCCGGCATCGCATGCTCCAGGGGATTGTCCCAGTCCTTCTTTACCGTGAATCCTTTTCCCGCCATGATTCTCCGTTAGCTCGGAAGCTCCGACACCTCAAAAACAAAGGGCTGGCCGCGTGAGGTGGGGTCCCAGCCCGCCGTCATCGCCTCTTGGATATGCTCCTGAACCTTTGCCGGGCTGATATTCACCACCACCCGGTCCGTGCGTATGTAGCCAATCTTTTGCGGCTTCACCGCTGGATATTCAAGGTGCAGTTCGCGGCGAGTCAAATCGGCCAGACGCACATGAATCGCCAAACCCCGCCACTCGTCGGTCGTGGACCACTGTTGTTCGCGATGCAGGTTCCAGATCAGCTTGAACTCTCCCATCGTCAATGCGTGTTCAATCTTCCGGTTGGCGCGAGGCATATAAGTTCCAGTTCCATCTCCGACAAGCGCAGATCGAGAAGGTAGCTTAAAAAAGAGGGCTCAAACACGCGTGGGCCTCCGCCACGGCGGAGGCCCTTATCGCAAACACTTGCAAAAGCGCCGCTTACTTAGCGGTTTGGCTGTCGGCCTTGGCATACTTCCGGCGGAAACGCTCCACGCGTCCCGCGGTATCTACCAAGCGCTGCTTGCCAGTGAAAAATGGGTGGCAAACCGAGCAAATTTCAACGTGAATGTCGCCCTTATGTGTCGATCGGGTCTCAAAATTGCTTCCGCATGCGCACATTACCCGCACTGCGGCGTAATTCGGGTGGATTTTTTCCTTCGGCATCTCTCGAAATGACCTTTCCTGCAATCAATCCATTGTAGTTCCAACTCCGCTTCCTTGGCAATTCTCGCAATCACGCGTGACATAGCGCACACTGGCCTATAATTGGGCTCGAAAAATAATTGACCAGCTGCTCGATGCCTTTCCTAGACACCTGCAACTGAGGAGACTACTATGCGTAAGCCTTTGCTCCTCCTGTCCGCCGTCCTCATGTTTGGGTACGGTGCATTTCTGACAGCTCCCGCCCAGACCGGATCCGGACAGAATTCCTCCAAAACCAGCGGTGAAATCACTGCCCACGTCAAGACCATCTACAAGGTCGACTGCGCGCTATGTCACGGCGAAAAGGGAGACGGAAAAACTGACCTTGCCACTGGCATGGGGCTGACCTTGTCGGACTTCACCGACCCCAGAACGTTGCAGAGCAAGCCCGACGACCAACTATTCCAGCTGATTCGCAAAGGCAAGGACAAGATGCCGCCCGAGGAGGAAGGTCGAGCCAAGGACGCAGAAGTGCGCACCCTGATCGGCTACATCCGCAACATGTCCAAGGGCCAGCCGACCCCGGTCGATGCACCGGCGGCAGCGCAAGCCCCTGCACCGGATGCGGTGCCCGCCCCTGCGCCGGATGCTACGCCTACGCCGGCCCCGGCCAACCCTCCGAGTTCGCGATAGATTTCTTGCTGATCCGTGAGATCTTGGCGCCGGCCGGGATCTCAATCAGCAAGCGCCTTGGCGATTCCTGCCTCAACCAGTGGCGCCATAATGGCGTACCCTGCCAAATTAGGGTGCACTCCATCCAATGACAGTAGGGAAGGGATTCCGTCGCGCCCGTCCTTCATGGCCGTGTGGTAGTCCACGTATACATATCCCTTTTCGGCAGCGTAGGACTTGATCCATGCGTTGATTGCATTGATCTTAGGCGCTGGCTCCATCCCCGGATGCCAGGGAAAATCAAACGCCGGCAGCACCGAGCAAAGCACAACTCGAATGCCATTCGATTTTGCAATATCGGCCATGTCGGCAATGTTCGCTTCGGTTTGTTCAATGGTCATGGGGCCGGTGTTGCCGGCAACGTCATTGGTGCCCGCAAGTATAACCACCACCTTGGGTTGCAGATCAACCACATCCTGCCGGAAGCGCACCAGCATTTGCGGCGAAGTTTGCCCGCTGATACCCCTATTCACGTATGAGGGGGTTGTGGGGAAGGAGCCGTTGGGTCCGGTGAAGTGCCAGCCCTCGGTGATGGAGTCGCCCATGAAGACTACCCGTTTCTCTTCGGGAGTGGGTTTCGAAAGCTTCTCGTTCGCTTCCTTGAAGCGCGCCAGCCAGCCAAAATCGGTCAACAATTGCTTGTCGTGCGCCGACAATTCGGCGGTTGCGGGATGTGCCGGTGCGATGGCTGCCGGAGCGGGCACGGAGACCGCGGGCCTGTTGGACGGTTCCTGAGCCGCACCGGACCCGGCCGACAACAGGGTGGTTAAAAGTACGCCGGCGCCGATTGTCACCAGAAACAAAGAAATTCTCACAGGCATCCCCTCAGCACTTGCGATTGATTCCACTCCCATGTCGGCAATGGCCCGCAGCGCGCCTCTGATTGTAAGCATTGGGGCTCATTTCTTGCTTTTCCACATTTCGGCCCGGGAATGCACCGTAGCCCGGCGCGACCCGATACGCTAGGCTGGAAACAGACAGTGGTGACTTGTTCCATTTGCGGTGGTGTAGGGCTGGTACGCGTCGTATCGTCTGCGGGACTGTGGGTCTCCCGGCCCTGCGAGTGCCAGGAGATGCAGCGGGAAGAGCGCCGCGTGATCGCCGCGCGAATTCCCGAACGCTATCGCCATTGCACGCTTGACAGTTTTGAAACAAGGTTCGAGGGAGCCGACTCATCGCTTGGCCGGGCCCATTTGACCGCTCGCGCCTTTGTTGAGGGGTACCCGGTTGAAACTGCCGGCCGCGGATTGCTGTTTGTGGGCACGATTGGTGCCGGAAAGACGCATCTCGCCACCGGAGTCCTGCAACGGCTCATCAGGGAAAGAGGCGTGAAGGGCCTCTTTTGCGACTACCGCGACCTTCTCAAGAGCATTCAAAACAGTTACAACTCATCGGTAAATGTTACGGAGCTGGAATTGCTTCAGCCAGTGTTTGCAGCCGAAGTCCTCGTCATCGACGATTTAGGGGCGCAAAAGCCCAACGAATGGCTGTGGGATACCGTGGCGCTGGTCTTGAACACACGCTACAACAAGAACCTGTCCACGATCGTGACCACCAATTATCCCGATCTGGCGGCAGGCGAGGGTGCCAAGACCGATGTCGAACGCGCCGCCCGAGAACAAACGCTCGGTGACCGTATCGGCGACCGCATGCGTTCCCGCCTCTCCGAGATGTGCATGCCTGTGGAAGTGAAGGGCAAGGACTTCCGCCAGTCGGTCAAGCGCGCCCGCTTCGGCTGATCAACGCCGATCGCGAGCGCGCCAGTCCCATTCTCAGTCCATCAGCTTCATCATCAAGTAGGTGTAGGTTTCGGCGCGAGTCCGTGCCTGGTCCTTGTGGTCGGCGCCGGCCCCGTGTCCGCCTTCGGTGATCTCGTCGTAGTAGAACGGCTTGTGAAACTCCTCCATGCGCGCCGCAAATTTGCGGGCATGCACGGGGCCCACGCGATCGTCCTTGGTGGTGGTGAAGATGAGCGGCTCCGGATACTTTGCGTCCGGATTGAGCTGGTTATAGGGCGAGATGGATGCCAGGAAAGCGCGTTCCTCCGGCACGGAGGCTGAGCCGTATTCTCCCACCCACGATGCACCTGCGGAAAGATGCTCATAACCAAGCATGTCAAGCAGAGGTACCTGGATTACGACCGCGGTCCACATCTCCGGGTGTTGCGTGAACTCCACGCCCATCAGCAAACCGCCATTGGAGCCGCCCTCAATTCCGAGACGGCGCGACGAAGTGATTTTGTGCGACACCAGGTCCTGCCCCACGGCGTAGAAATCGTCGTAGATGTGCTGTCGATGCGTCTTGAGGCCCGCCTCGTGCCAGGCCGGACCGAACTCCGCGCCGCCGCGGATATTGGCGAGGACAAACACTCCACCGCGCTCCAGCCACAACTTGCCGAGAACCGGATCGTAGTAGGGCGTTTCTGACGACAGGAAACCGCCATACGCCGTCATCAAGGTTGGATTCGCACCGTTGTATTGCATGTCTTTCCGATGGACAACAAAGTAGGGAACCTTAGTCCCATCCTTTGAGGTCGCCTCCATCTGTTCCACAACTACATTTGAGGCATCGAATTGCGGCTTCTGAGCCTTGGCCGGCTTCAGCGACCCATCCGACGCATCCCCCACCCACAACGAGTTGGGCGCCGTAAAGCCGGTAAGAACTGTGAAGAATCGATCGTCCACCTTGTTGGTGGCAGAGATCCTTACGGTCTGGTTGTCGGGGACGTCGAGCCGCTTTCGCGTCCACTGTCCCGTACTTGTATGCGTGTAAACATAGGCTCGCCCTTGAACGTGCTCGAGAGTGGTCAGGATGAGGTGGTTTCTGGTCGTCGATACGCTCTGTTGGAACTCCTGGGCAGTTGGAGCAAATACCGTCACTGGCTTCAGGTGATCCGGATCTTTTTCGGCCGCATCCAGCGACAACGCCACGACCGTGCCCTGGACAAAAGCCTTCTCCTGTCCGGTCGGGGTCCAGTCTTCTTCGAGGGAAGCAAGCAATTGACCGTCGAGCAAGCCCTCAAGTTCGGCCTGCTTCGGAAGCCCCAATTTCCTGGGCCCGTCTTTCGACAGCAGATAGTACTCGTGTGTAAAAGTGGTCAGATTCCTAATGATTACGGCCACCGAGTGGCCCTGGCCGTCAACGATTACGTCAGGGTTATCACCGTAGCCGTTGTCGTTGACTTCTCCCCGGTACACCTCTTTGGCAGAGTCCAGGGGCGTCCCTCGCTTCCACTCCCGCACTGTGATGGGATAGCCCGCCTCGCTCATGGTTCCGGGGCCCCAGTCGCGGCCGATCAGGAGCGTGTCGCGGTCAACCCAGGCCACTCGCTGCTTGCCGCGCGGCAGGGTGAACCCGCCTTCGACAAACTTTCCTGACTTCATATTGAATTCGCGCATGGTATCGGCGTCTTCGCCACCCGCCGAGAGAACGGCCAGACAGAGTTCTTCTACTGGTTCAAGGCAGGAGAACCCGTGAGAGACCCAGCTCTGGTTGTCCTTCTTCCCGAGCGCGTCGTAATCGAGCACCGTCTCCCACTTCGGCTCCGGCTTCAGATAATCCTCGAGCGAAGTGCGGCGGAGAATTCCGCGAACGTGGTCCGCATCCTGCCAGGTGTTGTAAATGAAGCCCGCCGAGAACTCCGGAAAGGCGATTCGGCCTGGGGAGTCGAGCACCTTCAGTGCCTCGGCCTGCAGGGTGCCAAAATGAGGGTCCTTTTCGAGCACTGACTGGCTTCGTTCATTCTCGGCCTTCACCCATGACATCGCTCGCTCGCCGTGGATGTCTTCCAGCCAGGTGTACTTG
>JANXQR010000570.1 GCA_025353435.1 Acidobacteriota bacterium
ATCACGATAGCGGATCACCTGCCTGGGGCGCGCCGGATCGCGCAGGCCTGAGTCAGCGTTCGGCTTTAGCGCTGCCGTGCGCCGGAACTCCGCAACGAATGAGTTGTGTTCCCGCGCAAATAGGTTGTGCAGAAAACTCAATCCCACCGTCCAGTTATCAGGAAACGCCGCTGATTCCTGGCCCGTCCACTCCGGATTGATCGGATCGCCGGGCGCGAATACCGGCAGATAGTCCCCTTCTTTCTGGCCGGCAACGGGAGCCAGCAACAGCTTGGCTCTGTCCGCCGGATCGCGCTTCACTCGCTGGCGCGATCTGTCATCGAAGCCGTAAATCTGCGAAGCATCCCACCATGCCGTATTGGTATTGGCAGTGGTCTTTGGGGCGCGCGCCATGCGAGGGTGTCCGTCCACTGAAAACGTGTCACCGGGCGCGTCCTGGGCCACATAGCCCTTGTCGATCATGTCATCGGGCCGGCAACCAAGCTGCGCGGTCTCCTCAGGGGTCAGCGGCTTTTCCACACCGTTTACAAGCTTGGTGGCACAACCCACTTTCATATACTCAGCCTGGTTGTGTCCCTCCTCAAGATGAGAAAACCAGTCATGGGTCATGAACTGTATCCAGTACGCCGCGAGCACATTGAAGAATGGCGCCTTCTTGTAATCGCATTGCGCATCGCGCGAGTCGTCAGCGAGCCCGTATCCGGCATTGCACTTATCCGGCGAAGTCTGCGTGCGTGTAAACAGGCGTCGGCTGATGACCTGCGGATCGGGCTGCAGCAACGAAAGCCGATCGCCGTGGCGATTGTGCGTCAACTCATTCAAACCGAGATCGGGAAACGATGTTTCAAACTCCACGTTGCGCGCGAACAGCGTGCCCGACGAACCCATTGCGGGATTCAGAATGTCATTGCAGATGCCGTTCGCGGTGCGAAAACGGATCAGTTCATCTTTGCAAACTTGCGTGCCATCGCCGCCCACATCCTTGTAACTCGGATTCGCAGGCTGCAGGCGCATTTGCGGCCACACCTTGATAACTGGCCCGCCAACTCCGCCGCTGCCATTCACATAGTCTGGATAAGTGCCGGAGTTATCGAAGAGATTGAACTTGATAAGTGCTACACGCTGCAATTCGAGGTCCGCCAGTGCTCCGGTTACCCCACGCAATTCGGGAAGCTTGGTTGAGAGGAAGCCAGTCGGGAGCGAAGAATTGTCACCGGTGCCCCAGTAGTTCGACCAATCCACCCACGGCGTGCCACGAAACTGGAGCGCCTGCTCACCGCCGCGGCAAAGCGCCACCGCCTCCGGAACCTTGCCTTGAAACCGCTTGCTGCGCGCCTCAGGAATCTTAAGCAGCTTGGCTTGATCGACCACCGCCTGCGCGCAAGCCAGCAGAGCCTTGGCCTCCTCAGCCTTTCCCGTGGGCGGCGTCGCGACGGGGAGAGAATCCTTCGTCGCAGTCTGCGCGTGAATCAGGAATGCAGAAGCAAGAAGGAAAACTGCCAGACGGTAATTTCTCATAATCAATACCTCCAAAGCGATTAGCGGGCACGGGGAAATGGGCGGAATCGCAACCTGCGCTCCCGTTGGAATTCTTGATTGCGATTATCCAACACGCTGAGCTGGGTAAGGAATAAGTCTCCTGAAATGAGCGCTTAGCCTCTGGGGGTCTTTCGCCGCATCGCAGGTCGGGCACCCTGGGAAGAGAGCAGCATCGTAGCATTCGCACTTCGCGCTTCGCAAGGGCCGAATGGGCGGGCACGCAATGTGACTGTGAGGCATGTTGACACGCAATATGCGAGAACGACCTTGACTTCCCTTCAGCATGCGCCCTATATTCGGGCGAATCGCTTCTTCCCGGCCCCTCTGCGCCCGCCCCGTTTTTACGATTGATTGAATGCCCGACCGATTGAGAAATCTCCACAGTCGGGCGCCGGAACAGTCCCGCTCCATTCCAGCGCATTCTGAGGAGATGTCATGTCAACAAACACCGTAACCAATTGGTTTGGGAACATTGTTTCCCATCCGAGCGTGATCGTTGATGCAAATTCCATAGACGACATTGTCGCGGTGATGAAGGACCCGGTTAAGTACCCTTCTCCGGTTCGGCCCGTGGGCTCCAATCACTCCACGGCCCCGTGCGGCGCGGCGGATGGAGGCACGCTGATCCGCATGAAGATGAACCAGATTTTAAGCATTGGTACCGACACCCTTACAGTGCAGGCCGGTGCAACGCATCTGCAGATGGCAAAGGCTCTCGAAGCGCAGAACCTGCAGTTTTACGTCAACACGGAGATAGGCAGCCTGTCTGCCGGGAGCGCGGCCTGTGCGGGAACCAAGGATGCCTCTTTCGAAGGCGAATTCGGTCAGGTCGGTTCTTATGTCATCGGCACGAAGATGGTTCTTCCCAATGGCGATCTGCTGGAAGTAACTGAAGCGGCTCAACCTGACCTGATGCAACTGGTGCGCTGCAGCTATGGGCTATTTGGCATCATCTACGAAGTCACCTACCGGATCCGCCCGCTAACTCCCATGCACGTGCATCACAAAACTTTCAGCCTCGAAGAGTTCATCGCGGCGCTACCTGACCTGAAGGCGCTGGGATACTCGCTAATGTATTACGCATTCCCTTTTGATAACTGCCTCACCGTCGAATTTCGCAAATATAACCCCACCGCGACAGGGGAGCCGAATCGCTCCGCATGGGCACTCAGGAACCGCATCTGGGGCATGTCCGGCCCAAAATTCGGCCATGACATCGAGGCAAACGTCTCGAATCCGGTGGTTCGCTACTCCATCGTCGATGCGTCAAATGCAACCTGGCGATTCCAATTGGAAAACATCGTGACCAGCGACTACACCATCCCGCCGGACCAGATCATCAACTACCCGCCCGTATCCGACGACAGCCGCTACACGTTCAGCCTGTTCGCCTTTCCAGAAGACGAATTTCCCGCCATGCTTACCGATTTCTTCAAGTTCTGCAAGGACTACTACGCGAAGTTCGGATACCGTTCCAATCTGCTCTATGTCGGCTATCGCATTGCCCAGGACCAGAAGGCGCTGTTGTCGTATTCCTATGACGGCGCGGTGATGACCATCGATCCCGTGTCAACTGCGAATCCCGGCTGGGATACATTTCTCGCGGCGTACAACCAGTTCTGCTCGGATCGCAACGGCAAGCCGCTCCTCAACCAAACGCCGCACCTGGATGCAGCGACCGTGAAAAAGGCTTACGGAGACCGGTTTACCACCGTGGCAAATGCTCGCAAGAAATACGATCCGAATGACCGGCTGTTGAATGACTATTTCCGGGGATTGCTCAGCTAGACGGTCACCCTTGAATCGTGAAGTGCGTGCGGCGCGCTCATACGCGCGTCGTACTGCATTTACGGCTTGAACTCTCCGCTCGTCTCCACTTGTACCGTGGCCTGCACGGGAAGCTTATCGCTTGACCCGCCGGCAAGTATGCGCACCGGTTCCTTCTCCACGCGCCACGCGTGCGACGACGCATCCCAGTACGCCAGGTCGCGCGGCTTCAGGTCCATCGTCACGGTCTTCTCCGCACCGGCTTCGATATGTACCCGCTTGAATCCCTTCAATTCAATCTGCGGCCGCTCCACCTTCGAGTCCAAGTGCTGAACGTAGAGTTGCACAACCTCATCGCTGGCGCGCTTGCCGGTGTTCTTCACCTTGACCGTCACCTGCACCGCACCGTCCGCATTCACTTTTGGCGCACTCAGAGTCAGAGCTTCGTAAGCGAACGTCGTATAGCTGAGGCCGTAGCCAAACGCGTAGAGCGGCTTGTCTTTCGCATACAAATATGTCCGGCCGTGCAGCAGGTTGTAGTCCATCATGGGCAGCAGTTGCGCGTCGCCGGTGGGCCAGGTCTGGCCGAGGCGGCCGGCAGGCGCGTAGTCGCCGAACAGCACGTCTGCAACGCCGTGGCCCTCTTCCTGACTATTCAGAGTCATGTGCAAGATCGCCGGCAAATTCTGCTGGCTCCACACAATCGCATACGGAAAACTTGAACGCAGCACCTCAATCGTGTGCGGATTTGCAGCGAAGATTTGCTTCACCAACTCTTCCTGCTCCAGGACGATGGTCTTGCGATCCACGCTTTCCTTGCCGTTCGAGGGCACAGGGCACTGGTTCCATCCCGCGTTGCAGGTGGGATGATTGCCAACCACCACGATCGCTACATCCGCATTGTGCGCAAGAGCCTTGGCCGCCTCGACATTGGAGCCGTCGGCGTAGACCACGTTCACGCCCTTCCCGACCGCCTCCTTGATGCCCTGCAGAACGCCCACATTGTAGGGCGGCGTTCCGCTGTACCAGTCGAGGAGCACCTGGTCGACCCATGGGCCGATCACCGCAACGGTCTTCAGCTTGGTGCGATCGAGCGGCAGCGTGTTGTTGTCGTTCTTCAACAGGACGATCGACTCATCAGTCGCCTTGCGCACCAGTTCCCTGCTCGACTGCTGCTCCCACGGCGGCAGCGCGCCGCCTGTGTCCACGCCGATCTTGGCATACGGGTCGACGCTGGGACCGGGACCCGCCGGATCCATCTCGCCAAGGTGAAGGTAAACATGGAGCAGATTCTTGAGCGCCGCGTCCATGTCAGCCTCAGTCACGAGTCCATCCTTGAGCGCTTTGGTCAGGTCGTCTTGATAGCGATCGAGAAAATGATTGATGCCTGCCTTCACTGCCGCGGCAGAGCCCTTCTCCTTGTCCGGAAAAGTCTTGTGATCGGTGATCAGCAGCCCAAGCGCGCCGCCATCCGTGCAGATGAGCCCATCGTTGCCCCACTCCTTGACCATCACGTCTTTGAGTACGGGATGAATCATCATGGGCGTCCCATTCCAGGAGTTGTAAGCCGCCATCACCGCGCGCGATCCACCCTGCTCAAATCCCATGCGGAAGGGCACGGAGTAGTACTCGCGGAACAGGCGCTCATCGAAATCCGAACTGCTCGACGAACGCTTCTCCTCGTTTTCGTTGGCCAGAAAGTGCTTCATCAGCGACGCGGCCTGCCAATGCTTCGGGTCAGGCCCCTGCAGCCCCTGCGCGAAGGCCACCACCATGGTGCCTACCATGAAAGGATCCTCGCCCATCGACTCCTCAGTGCGGCCCCAGCGCGGATCGCGGCTCAAATCGGCATTCGGCGCACGGACCACCACGCCGCCAAAATCGAACACCGGGTTCTGGTAGTAATAGCGGGCCTCCTGGCCCTCCAATGCGCCAATCTTCTTAAGCAACTCGGTATCCCAGGTGTTTCCGAGGCCCTTTTCCTGCGGAAACGTCGTGGTGGGCAGTGGCTGGCGTCCGCGAGGGCCCCATCCGCCGGGACCGCCTAACGCCAGACCATGCAGCCCCTCGACCTGGCCGGAAAACACCAGGTTCAGGCGCGGAAATTTGGGATGGTCCGACATCAGCGTCACCTTCTCGGGCAATGTGAGCCGGCCAAGCAGATCGGCGATGCGCTGGTCATCGCTCAACTTGGGATCGCGAAAGGGATAATCCGCCTGAGCCCTGAGAATTTGCGAACCAATGGTGCAAAGTAGAATGAAGACGAAAATCGATTTTGCAGGGTATAAACGCAGATGCACGGCCCATCCTCCAAATCAGTGAACAGCGAAGGGTAACACGAGAGACAGGGAACAGGGATCAGGGGTCAGGGAACAGGATTTCCGGGATAACCGGATCAATGAACCGTCTCCAACATTGCGAGCTGGAAGCCCGGGGTTGCAAGGAAAGCACCCTGATTTGTACTCCTAAAAGCCATGTGGGATTGGCTTTTCTGATCCCTGATCCCGGTTCCATGTTCCATGTCTTTGAGCATTACCTTCCCCTCCTACGTCAATACGTTGTACGATTTGGTCGGGTGGCTGCTGGGGCAGTCGGCCCATTGAGGGATATAGATCGAATGAAAAGCACGCTCTTTACCAATCGCGGACGCCTAGGCGCCCGTCTTCCTGTCCAGCCCAACGGCTTTACGCTGATGGAATTGCTGATCGTGATGGCGATTATCGCCATCCTTATGCTTATCGCCATTCCCACCATGGGCAACATGAAGCGCTATGCCAACGAGACGTCGGCCATCCAGTCGATCCGCGCCATTAATATGGCGCAGAGCCAGTATGAAAGCACCTATCCGGCTAACGGCTACGCCTGCGCGCTCACGGCGCTGGGAGGCGACCCAAAGTCCGGGTCACCGTCACCGACCAACGCTCAGGTTCTGCAGGTGGATTTGGCTTCCGGCATCAAGTCCGGCTATATCTTCGCCCTCGGCAACTGCACCAAGGTCAACAATAACGGTACCGACCGCATCACCGGCTACACCCTGACGGCCACGCCGTTGACCGTTGGCCAAACCGGCAATCGCAGCTTCTGCAGCGACCAGTTCGGCGCCATCAAATACGACCCGACCGGTGGAACCAACTGCAGCCAAAACCTGAGCCAATGACGTTGGAGTTCCGAAAATTGAGGGGCGGCCTGCGCCTGCTGGCCGCCGCTTTGCTTTGCGCGTGTTTCTGGAGTCCGTCCGAGGCTCAGAAATCTCTTGCAGCCGCACCCGACGCCCACACGCTGGCCAAACGCGTCGACCACCATTACAACCAGCTTCACTCCCTCAAAGCCGCGTTCACTGAGAGCTATGATGGCCTCGGCATGCACCGCAGCGAGAGCGGTACGCTGCTGCTCCAGAAGCCAGGCCGCATGCGCTGGGATTACAGCTCGCCCGCCGGCAAGATCTTCCTTCTAGATGGAAAGTACGCCTGGTTCTACTCCCAGGGCGACCCGCATGTCCAGCGCCTCGCAGCAAAGCAGCTCGACGACTTGCGCTCGCCATTGCGCTTTCTGCTCGGCCACACGGAGTTGGAAAAGGAACTCAACCACTTGACCTTAACCGCGTCCGCGAACGGTGCGTTTACGCTTTCCGGCCAGCCAAAGGGCATCGAGAAACGGGTCCCACGCCTCTCGCTCACCGTCACTGCTGATGGGGTCATAACAGGCATTGAAATCGAGGAATCGAACGGCGCCATCACCCGCTTCACATTCGCCGGCGAGCAAACCAACGCCCAATTTCCTCAAGGCACTTTCCACTTCACGCCGCCAGCGGGCATTCCGATTATTGACGTGCTGCCGCCGGTGTAATGACAGTGGTCAGTGATCAGTTTTCAGTGGTCAGCAAAACCAAACGCATCCCAGCTGCCAGGATCGTCGGACTGATCCCTGACCACTGACCACTGACCACTCTTTTTACTCGTACCGCAGTGCCTCAATCGGATCCAGATTTGCCGCACGAATCGCAGGAATCATGCCGCTCACCAGCCCCGTAATCATCAGAATCACGGTAGCTACCACCACCGAAGTTGGCGAGATCAGCAGCCGAATGTCGGCAGCCTCAGCATTCTTTGCAAGCGCGCTGTAGAACGTAATTCTCCCCACCAGCGCTGATACCGCGTACGCCAGTACGATGCCCGCCACGCCGCCCACGCCGGTGATGGCCAGCGCCTCGGCCAGGAACTGAACAAGGATGTGGTGCCTGCGCGCGCCCAATGCCTTCTCGATTCCAATCTCGCGTGTGCGCTGCTGTACCGCCACCAGCATGATGTTCATCAGCCCAATGCCGGCAATTCCCAGCGTTAGCGTGCCCACCAGCGTAAGCAGAATCGACAGCGCAATCGACAGCATCCGGAACACCTTCACCTGCGTCATCAGGTTCGCCACGCCCATTGCGTTGTGATCCGACGGTCGAAAATGATGCGTCGCCGCCATCGTGTCACGAAGCGACTTCTCCACCATCTCGTGATCGCCGCGATAGTTGAGCCAGATGCTGTCCAGGTACTTCGTATCCTTCAAATCGCTCATGGTGTTGAACGGCACATAGATATTTCGATTGCTGTCGTCGTGGTCGCCTTCCTGCATCTTGGCCTTCATTACGCCGATGATAGTAAACGCCACGCCATCCAATCGAATGGTCTCGCCCAGCGCCCAGCCACCAGAGAAAAGCTTGGCCTTGTTCTCTGCCCCAATCACGCAGACGTGCGCGCGCTGCTGGTCCTCAGCCCCGGTAAAGAACCGGCCCTGATCCGTGTCGAGCTTCCAGATGTCCTGGTACGACGGGCGAACACCCATCACCGTCCACGTGTAGGTGTGCAGATCGTTCTTTACAGGAACATCCTTGGGCACCATCGGCGAAATATGAATGATGCCAGGCACGTTGCTTGAAATTCGGTCGACATCGTCCAAAGTGAATCGCACCTTGGCGCCGGCCTTGTCGCCACCAGCCTGTTCGCTGGTACGCCCGCCCCAGAAGATGATGGTGTTGGTGCCGAACTTCGAGAATATGGTCTCGACCGCATGGCTGAAACCCGCTCCATACGCCACCAAAAGCACAACCGTGGCAATGCCCCAGGCCATCCCCACCATGGTGATGGCCGTCCGGCGGCGGTTGTACAGCATCGCTTCCCACGCCTGGGCAATTATGTCCTTCAGCATCGTCTTCGCTCCAAGCTTCTTATTTCTCAGCTAGTTTTCAGTTCTCTCGCCGCAAAGCCTCAATCGGGTCAAGATCGGCAGCCTTGCTGGCTGGATAGAGCCCTGCGACCACGCCGCAAAGCACCAGGCAGCCCAAGGCCAACGCCGCCGACCACGGCACAAGTCTCGGCGGATCGAATCCCGGCACCTTGCCAGTGAGCAGCTTCTGCAGAACCCACATGCCGCCAGCAGAAACAATAATGCCGATCATGCCGCTGACCGCAGTGAGCAGCAATCCCTCCCAGAAGAACTGTGCCAGAATGCTGCTGCGGGTCGCGCCAATCGCCTTCATTACACCGATCTCGCGCGTCCGCTCCGTCACCGAAACCAGCATGATGTTGATGATTCCCACGGCACCCAGCCCCAGAGTCACAATGCCGACTCCGCCCAGAAACACATCCATGGCATTGAAGATTGCGCCAATCATGTGCTCTTCCTGAATTGTGTCCCACTCCTCAAACGCTTCTTTCATGGAGGGGTCGAAGCCGTGGCGCTCGGCAATCACGCGGTGAACCGCAGGCACCGCCGCGGTCGTGTCACCATGCGTAGCCGGCTGATATTGGATTGAGCTCAATGCCTGGTGCGAAACATTTTCGCCCTTCATGGCGAAGAGGTCCTGCATGGTGGTGACCGGAACGTATACCTTCGAATTGTCGAAGTCGTTGTTGCCGCGGCTGATTGACCCGACGCGGCCAATCACGGTAAAACTTACGTCGTTGATGGTGATGTTCTCGCCCAGCATGGGCCGCCCGGGAAACAGCAGCGTGGCACCCTTTGATCCCAGCACTACCACGCGGCGACGCTCGGCCAGGTCGGACGCATCAATAAAACGGCCCTCGGCGAGCGGAACAAAGCGGATCTCGGCGTAGTTCGGCTCCACGCCCATTACCTGGCCCGACGAGTTGGCGTAGGCGCTGACTTCATACAAATCGTTGCGCTGCAAAAAGCCTGTCACTGCCCGCAACTGGGGCAGCTGGCGCAGAGCGGCCACGTCCCCCGGCGTGAACTGGTAAGGCCGCATCCCCGTGTGCTGGTTGGCAATCGCGGGAATGTTGCCGTTCCACATCATGACAACGTCATTGCCGAAGCTAGAAAGCTGCCGGTGCTGCCCGGAGCGAAACCCCTCGCCCAGCCCCACCAGAACCAGGAGCGAGCCAACACCCCAGGCAATTCCGAACATGGTCAGAAACGTGCGCAGCTTATTGGCAGCGATGGCGCGAAAGACCTGACCGAGAGTGTCTGAAAAGCTCTGCATAAGGATTCGACGGCGCGCTCCTGGTTTGGTTCCGCGACATGCGGAGCCCACAGAGGCGGCGCTATTTGAGAGTACGCGCAGAGCGGGAAGCCGGTTCCATTGAAGTGGCAGGGCGGACACTTCGGGGGATCAACAGGGCAATTTTGACCCATCAGGCACTGCGGAACGGCGAGAATCAGGAAATGCGAGGCTTTTTAAACACCGCCTTTTTTATTTGCCTGGATATCGAATAGCCCCCTTCAACCGCCTTGA
Organism: Acidobacteriota bacterium; assembly: GCA_025353435.1. Lineage (GTDB taxonomy): Bacteria > Acidobacteriota > Terriglobia > Terriglobales > Acidobacteriaceae > Telmatobacter. Next base: position 10,046 of record JANXQR010000570.1, read on the forward strand.
ACACAACCCGGTCCCTGGGTTGAAGTCCGAGCTTCTTTATAATCTCCTCGGGAATAGTGATCTGTCCCTTGGGTCCAATTTCCTGCTCGTTCATCGCCAAGCTCCTCACACATTATCGGCTCACTTTTCATACTTGTAGAACCCCCGCCCAGACTTCCGCCCCAGCCATCCCGCATCCACCATCCTCACCAGCAGCGGGCAGGGCGCAAACCGCGGATTCCCGTGCCCCTCATGAAGCACGCGCAGAATATCCACGCACACGTCGAGCCCGATGAAATCAGCAAGCGTCAACGGCCCCATGGGATGCGCCATGCCGAGCTTGAACACCTGGTCCACGGCCTCCGCGGTCGCCACGCCCTCCATCACCGTATAAGCTGCCTCGTTAATCAGCGGCATCAGCACGCGGTTGGAGACGAACCCCGGCGCGTCGTTCACTTCGACCGGCGTCTTTCCCAGCCGAATCGCCAGATCGCGAACTGCTGCGAAAGTCTCGTTGCTCGTCGCCAGCCCGCGGATCACCTCGACCAAAGTCATCACCGGCACAGGATTGAAGAAATGCATCCCGATCACGTCCCGGGGCCGCCCTGTAAGCGCCGCCAGCCGCGTAATCGAAATCGAAGAAGTGTTGGTCGCGAGAATCGCCCCCGCTGGCAGAAACCGATCGAGCGTATGGAAGATTTCCGCCTTCAACTCAAAGCGCTCAGTAGCCGCCTCGACTGCAAAATCTGCAATGGCAAGCGATTCGCGATCAGTCGTCAGAGTGATCCGCGCGATCGCCGCCTCGACATCGACTTCAGCCAGCTTGCCCTTGGCCGCTTCGCGACCCAGGTTGATGCGAATCTGCCCCACTGCGCGGTCAAGAAATCGCTGCTCCACGTCGCAAAGCAGCACCCGAAAGCCGCTGCGGGCAAAGACGTGCGCGATGCCGGAACCCATGGTTCCGGCGCCAATCACCGCAACTGTCTTGATCTCAGACATCAGGGGAAGCCTCCCGGCCAAAAGGGGAGTGTAACAGGATCAGCCACTATTCAAATCGCCGCGCCTATTGCCCTTGAGATACCACGTTTGCCTTCATCCGCGGCACGCCGTGCTGATGGCAATCCGCGCATTTCACCCAGTGAATATTGTGCGAGCTCTTTGCGTTCGAAAAGGTGGTATCCATCTTTTCCACGGCAATCCCGCAGCGCGACAAAGCTGTGTGGCACGTGGCGCAGGAGGCGCGCGCGTCTTCATTGTGCCCGCCGTGGCAGGCCAGGCAGCTTAGCCCTTCGTGCACTCCCATCGGCGTGCGATCATCGCCGGAACCCGCCTGCGATCCCCAGTGGTTATTCG
>JANXQR010000414.1 GCA_025353435.1 Acidobacteriota bacterium
ACATCTGCGGTGAGTGATAAGTCCCCCCCGCCAGGCTGAAGTAAGGTGCCGCCGCGGGCGCCAGCACAGAGTACACGTAAGACTTAGAGGCTATCGCGCTGTTGGTGTAGCCGGGAGCGAGGGCGATGGCTTCTACGGTTCCGCTGGTGTTGATGGTGATGGGGCCCGTGTAGAGCGTGGCGCCGGTGGTCGGCGTCGAGCCGGAGGGGGTGTAGGTGTAGTAGATGGTGGCGCCAGCGAGGGAGTCGGTGAGGGTGAGGGTTTGTTGCGAGTGATACGTGCCGCCTGCCAGGCTAAAGTACGGCACCGCCGCACGCGGGATGGTTACCTTGCGGACGTAACCGTCGTACTCGGCGATGTAGAGGTTCCCGTTATTGTCCACGGCGACGCCCTGGGGTCCACCGACGGAGGCGATGGCGGGATCACCACCATCGCCCGAGGAGCCTTCGTAGTGGTTGCCAGCCGCGGTTGTTAGTACTCCGGTGATGGCGTCGACCTTACCAACCCAGTTTTGATAATTGGAAAAATAGACGTCGCCGGCTGCATCGGAGGCGAGTGATCCGTGGACCAGGTCGAGGGGCGCCTGGGTCGCTAAACTGCCGTCCTTCGGGGTGCCCAGAATTCCATTGCCGGCAACGGTCGTGATGATTCCGGTCTTCGCGTCCACTCTCCGGATGCGTTGGTTGCCCGTTTCATTGATGTAAAGATTGCCAACACCATCGAGCGCCACGCCCGAGGGGCCCGACACGGTGGCCGCTATTGCCGGCCCGCCGTCCCCGGTGGAGGAGTAGGTCCCGTTTCCGACGACAGTGGAGATGATGCCCGTTGCCGCGTTGACCTTGCGAACCCGATTGTTGCCATCGGGGATGTACAGATTTCCCGCAGCATCGAGGGCGATAGACCACGGAGGCCCGATAGCGGCCGACGTTGCGGGACCGCCGTCGCCGGGGACTGTAGAGCCGCCGCCTGCCACGGTGGAGATCAATCCCGTTCCGGCGTCAACTTTGCGGATTCGCTGGTTATACGTATCGGCGATGTACAGGTTGCCGGCTTTGTCTACGGCAATGCCAAAAGGCGTGTACAACTCAGCGCTCGTGGCCGCAATTCCATCTCCGTTATACCCTTGCGTGCCGGTGCCGGCGACAATCGTCTCCACGCCGGTGGAGGCCGACACCTTCCGGACCTGATCGGTCCCGTATTCGGTGAAATACAGGTTCCCAGCCTGGTCGACTGCAATTCCCCCAGGATTTCCGAGCACGGCGGAGGTTGCGAGGACGCCGCTGGGAGAGTTGCCGAAATAGCCGACTCCGGCGACGGTGGAGATGGCCGACGGGTGCGGGCTGGTGATGGTGTATGCCCGCTGGACCGGCGCGCTGGGAAGCGACCCGGGCGCCACGGCGACGGCGGTGATGGTGGCCGAGCCAGTGAGATCGATGGGGCCGAGGTTCCCCGACCAAGTTGTGTCGGCCGGGTCATTGGTCAACGAAAGATAGATGGACGCCCCTGGAGCCGAATCGGAGACTGTTACGGTCTGAGGATTGGCATAGGTTCCGACGCTCAAAGAGAAGGCCGGAGGCGTGGTGAGGGGTGCTGGAGGCAGCGAGACCGTTGTGACCTTACGGACGCGCGAGGAAAGGTCGGAGTAGAAGAGGTTTCCGGCCCCGTCCGCGTTCAGGTACTCGAGAAAGCCAACGCCAACGCTTGAAGAAGGATCGCCATCACCCCCGGCAGACTGAAAGTCTCCATCTCCCGCAATGGTGGAGATGATCCCAGTGCCGGCATTGATCTCCCGGATGGCGTAGTTGAGTGTGTCTGCGATGTAGACGTTCCCGGCCGCGTCGACTGCCACGGCCTCAGGAAGGTTAAGGCGTGCCGCGGTGGCGGGCCCGCCGTCGCCAAAGGATGTGGTGGCATTGGGACCACCCGCGAGGGTGGTGATGATTCCGGTGACGGCATTCACCTTGCGGACAGCATTGTTGAACCAGTCAGCGAAGTAGATGTTCCCTGGCTGGTCGACGGCGAAGCCGAAAGAGTAGACGACAGCGTTCGTCGCCGGACCATTGTCTCCGTAGGTAAATCCATTGCCGGCAACGGTGGCGATCATTCCCGTGGCCGCCGTCACCTTTTGCATGTAGTAGCCTTCATCGATGTAGAGATTGCCCTGAGCATCCGTTGCCAGGCCTGCGATTTGGTTGAGCAAGGTCGCGGTGGCAGGCCCGGGGAGGGTGGTTGCTCCACCGCCGGCGTAGACGGAGATGTTGCCCGTAGTGGCATCGATTTTGCGAACGACATAATTCGCGATACCGGGGACCTCAGCCGCACCCGCAACGAAGACATTGCCGAGGGGATCCACGGCGATGCAGTAGGGCGAATTGAGCTCGGCACTGGTGGCCGGTCCGCCATCGCCGGTGTGACCGGGAACCCCAGTGCCCGCGATGGTGGTGATGATTCCGGTCTGGGCGTTGATTTTGCGAATGGCGTGGTTGGCTCGATCAGCGACGTAGACGTTCCCCGCAGTGTCGATCGCAGTGGCGGCAGGCTGTGACATCTGAGCGAGCGTCGCCGGGCCCCCATCGCCGGAGTATCCGGGAAAGCCGTTTCCGGCTAGCGAGTAGGTCCAGCGAGTGGAGGACGTAGAGATGACGTACCGACCGATCGCCCAGCTGCTGTTGTCATATCCTGGCGCATAGGCGACGGCAACCACGATCCCCGATGATGAAACTGTGATGGGCGTGGAGTAGATGGACCAACCGGTTCCGGGGTACGCCCCGTTGGTGCTGTAGTAGATGACGGCGCCGGGGGTCGTATCGGTAATGCTAACCAATTGGGTGCCGGAGTAGGTGCCCGCGGCAAGCGACAGGATAGGGGCTGCAGCCCGCGACTGTGGGGCTACCTGAGCGCTAGCTGAAATGGCAAAAGACAGTCCCGCGAATGTGAGGCAAGCCAACAAAGCTCGGCGGGCAACTGCGAAGCTCCGGGGACTAAGGCAAGCCAAGGCAAGGGCAACACGGCGAGCAGGGCAGGAAATGAGCAGCATAAGCGCGGTCCTCCATCGAGTCGATCGAGGTTTCCATTCGGCTAGTTCGATCCAGCAGCCGCTGAAGCATCCCAATCGATGGGGCGCATGAGAGGAACAGACGCGGGAAGGAAGCTCTCTGAAATTCCGACGCAGAATACCACAGAGATCATTGCGCGTTCGCAACATGCCCCTCATTACCTCCCAGCCGCCCTGTCGACTGGCGGTCGCTTTTGCTGGCGTTGAAGCGGCCGACCTTCCGAACAAGCTGCGTATATGTGGCACTTGTTTCCAGCGTGCATGCGCCAGGTGTTTTCGATCCCACGGAACGTAGAGACCTTCTCGCGCGTGCAATCCACGCGAATCAAGTGAAGCGGCCAAGACGAGGCGAGGCCGGGGACTACGGATGGTGCTTCGGTCTGGCCCGAGCGTGAAGTGATTTAGGTCTGGCAGGTCGGAAAGACCTGGTTGTTCTCGCCCAGAATCCTCTGCGACAATCTGGGCGCTTATACCCATCGCGTCGCCATCTCCAACTCCAGGCTGGTGGCTCTCTCCGATGGCAACGTAACCTTTCGATGGCGAGACTCGGCTCACGGCAACAAGAAGAGGCTCATGACTCTGCCCATCGATGAGTTCCTGCGCCGCTTCCTGCTCCACCTGCTGTACCAGGCTTCGTCCGCATCCGCAACTTCGGATTCTTCGCCAACCGGAACAGCGCCACTCTGTTGCCGCTGTGCTCTCAACTACTCAGCGGCTCTGAGACCTTACACGCTTCGCCGGGTTCACCTTCCACGAGGCTGCCTGGCACGCTTTGGAACTGCTCAGTTTGCGGCGCTATCATGCGCGTTGTCGAAAGGCTCTCCGCCACCCAACTTCTGCTGTGCTGACCACCGCGACCGGACCTGTGCCCTGCATGGACCTCTATACGCATCCTCGACCCAAACTCGTGCTTCTGCGCGAAGGCAGACCCCTTGTCTCATCCGACCCCCAGTGCTCGCAAACTCATCGCCACAGCGTCCGCCCAATCTCGCCATGCCACGCGTCGCTGCCACCTCGCAGTTCCAGAGCCGCAGATCATGCCCAGATCAGCGCCTCGCGCCGACCTCTGTACCCGCTCAAGCCGATTCAAAGTACATGGCCTTCCATGAGGGCGGCTTCCTTCAAGTCGCTGTATCAGAAGCGCCCCTCTGAAATCATGTAGCTGCGCACGGTTGCGTGGCGGGCGCTCCAAATACAGCACTAAGACAGATCGGTACCAATTCGGCTCTTTGTCGAGGGCAATGGCAATTTATCACCAACGTACGACGACAAGGTTGCGTCTAGGGTGCTCGCCGCCATTTCTGTCCGGTCCAGGCTATTCCAGTCTCAACGCGCTCACAGGATTTATGGATGCCGCGCGTCGCGCCGGAATGATTCCAGCAATAAATGCCGCCAAAGCCAGGATCACAATCGCGCCTGACATCACGGTGAAGTCGGCGCTGGTGATCTCATATAGCTGCGATTTCACAATTCGCACGCAGAGCAGCGCGACGGGGATTCCGATAGCCAGCCCAAGGGCGGCTTGAATCATTGCTCCCCGCATCACCATCACAATCACGCCACCGCGCTCAGCGCCGAGCGCCATGCGGATACCAATCTCCGGAGTCCGCCGCACAACGGAATATGCGGTAACACCGTATAAGCCAACAATGGCCAGCAGCAGCGCCAATGCGCCAAACAGCGTCGAAAGCCGCGAGATCATGCGCTCCTCGGTAAACTGATCAGAGATCTGCCGATCGAACGTCTGAAATTGCTCCACTGTCAGGTTCGGATTGACGTCGGCAAGCGTGGCCCGGACAAGTTTTTCCATGTCGTTCATTGGACGATCGGTGGCAAGCACAATCGATCCCAAATAGAGCGAGTCGTCTTTTTCAATCGGCGCTTTCGCGCTTCTCGGCCGCTGCATCATAGGGACGAAGTACATCAGATGATCCTTCTTTCGCACGCTGGTGTAGACCGTATCCTCGACCACTCCGACGATCTCAAAATCGCCGGTTGAATCTGGACCGGGCGATCCGAAATGACGCCCGATGGGGTTCTCACCAGGCTTGAACAAGTCTCTGACAAATGTCTGGTTGACCACGGCGACGGTGGTCGAGGCAGGCGTATCGCGCGCGTCGATCCCGCGACCCATCACGACTCGCGTTCCGACAGAATCGAAATACTCCGCATTCGCTCGTATGACCGAGGCTCCGACGTTCAGGTAGGGCTGTCCCTGCACCTGGACGCCCCAGCCGTTGTTATTTTCTTCCATCGGCGTGTACGAGGCGATGCCCACTTTCATCACGCCCGGCAGCGCATGGAAGCGCTCCTCCATGGTCCGGTACAGTGCCGCCAGTCGGGCTTGCGTATAGCCCGCGGTTTGAGGATTCATGTGCACGATATAGCGGTTTTTGGCATCCAGCTTCAGATCGGCGCCCTCGAGTTTTTTCAGGCTCTGCAGGAACAATCCGGCCGCAATCAGCAGCACCAGCGAAAGTCCAACCTGAACCACTACCAGGGCACGTTGCAAGACAGAAGCGCATGGGCAAAACTGACCGCCGCTGTGGCCCAGGTATTGGGAACGGTTTGGGAGGCGCGGATGCTTAGCGATTTGATTTTTCGTCTTCGATCTCTGTTTCGGCGGCGCGCCATTGATAACGAGCTTGACGACGAACTGCGATTTCATTTTGAGCAGCAGGTGGAGAAGCACGTTCGATCAGGCCTCACGCAGCAGGACGCCTTGCGGCCAATGCGATCACTGACCTTGAATTGGGCTGCGTTTTGAGGATTGATCCCATCAACGCCGAAGGCAAAAACCCTCTGAGAGCTAGTGTCGGTTCCGCTTGCCATGTCCCGACTATTCGTTTCGCAGCGCTATCATCGGCTCCACTCCGGCGGCACGGCGCACGGGCATGACCGAGGCTACCAGCGCTGCCAGCGCGAGGAGCACGGTTGCGGCTGCCAGCATCTTCGGGTCCCAAGGAACGACGCCGAATAACTGGTCCTTCATCAGCTTCCCGGCGAGCACGGCCAGCGGGATGCCAAGGCCGAGGCCAAGGCCAACTTGCCAGAGCGCACCACGCAGCACCATGACGATCACGTGCTTGCGGCCCGCGCCGAGAGCCATGCGCAGGCCAATCTCGTTGGTACGCTGTTCGACGGTATAGGCCATGACACCGTAAAGCCCGAGGGCTGCCAATACCAGGCCCAGCAGCCCGAAGAGAGTGGTGAGCGTGGCAATCATGTTTTGCTGTTGGAAGTCGGAGCTGACGACTTTGCTGTATGAGTCGACGCTGTTGAGCACGAGACTTGCGTCGACGCTGGCAAGCGCTCTGCGCACGCGTTCTTCAACGCCTACTTGATCGCCCGGAGCCCAGATAACAATGTTGTAGAGGAAGTGCGACCACTTTTCGCCATCTGAAAAGACCGGATCGTCGTAAAGTACATTCTGCTTTTCCGACACCCAGAACATTGGACCCACGGGGTCTTTGTAGTCCCAGGTCATGTAGCGCATGTCCTTTACGACACCAACGATTTGGTAGGTGGAGGCGTACCTGAGGCGGTCGATTCCGAAATGCTGCCCGATGGGGTTCTGGTCTTTGAAGAAGAGCTTGGCGAAGGCCTCGTTAACTACGGCGACGTTGAAGGTGCTGGCCGTGTCGTCGTCCGTGAGGGTCCGGCCCAGCAGCATCTTTGCGCCGAGCGTTTCAAAGAATCCGGGCATCACGCGAGCCCAGCCTGCGCCCGTGTCTTCCTTGGGCCCCGGCTCAGGCCTGCCCTGGATGCGAATGCCCTCGTTCCAGCTATCACCGGTCATGGGCGCGTACAACGCGGGAGCTACCATCTTGATTCCGGGCGTGTGCTGCAGGCGGTCGTCAATCTGGCGGAAGAGCTGCTCCATCTGTTCCGGCTTGTAAGTGCTGAGCGTGGGATTGATTGAGGCGATGTAACGGCCCTGCGTCTCAAATCCGAAATTCTGATGTTCCAGGTTGCGCAGACTCTGCGCGAGCAATGCGGCCGCCGAAAGAAGCACGAGCGACATGGCGGCCTGGGCGATGACCAGGCACTTCTGAGCCCATGAGCGACCTCCACCGACGGAACGGTTTGCTCCGCGCAGGGCCTCAACCGGATCGGCATGCGAGGTCATCCACGCAGGAGCGATGCCGAAGAGGACTCCAGTGAGAATGGAAATGCCCATGGTAAAGAGCAGTACCGGCCAGGACGGCGCGGGATTCACAGGAACATGGTTCGGACCGCCCATTTCGAAGGCGAGATAAAGGATGAGGCGGGTTCCCGCATAGGCAACGGCAATTCCGAAGATGCCGCCAACCACGGCCAGCGTCACGCTTTCAACCAGGGCCCCGCGGACCAGCCGGATGCGCGAAGCTCCCAGAGCAACACGGACGGAGACTTGCGCCCGGTTTCTCAATCCCCGCGCCAGCATCATGTTGGCGAGATTGCCACAGGCGACGAGGAGCACGCATCCCGCGGCGATGAGCAGGAGCTTGAGCCCGTCCTTGTATTCGTCGCGCATGGCAGCGACGCCTGCACCGCCGGGGATGAAGTGAATCGTCTGCTGCTGCCAGAGCTGCTTTTCACCCGGTTCCATATCCTGGACGTGGCTGGCGAGCCAGTCGTGGAATTCGACGCGCAGCTTAGCTTCAAGCGATTGCGGATTAACGCCGGGACGGACTCTGCCGAGGATATCAAGGTAATTGCCATTGGGCCGCTTGAGCCGCGAGACGACTCCGGCGAGTACTTGCTCAGAGGTGATGGGCAGCCAGAAATCCGGCATGCCCCAGCCGGAGAGTTTTGCTCCATAAAATCCGGGTGGAGTGACTCCGATGACGGTGAACGCGTGGCCATTGACCTGGAAACTGGCGCCGACAACGGAGGGGTCGGACGCATACTTTGTTTGCCAGACGCGGTAGCTCATCACCGCAACCAGGGGCGCGCCTTCCGTGTCATCAGCGTCCGACATCAGGCGCCCGATCCAGGGCTGCACGCCGAGGGTGCGGAAGAAATTTCCGGAAACATTCTGTCCGTTGAAGGTGTCCACGGGCGCCTGCGATCCAGCGCGGCGAACTCCGAGCGGAGCGTTCCCGGCCTGCAGGGCTGCCAGGTCGACGAACTCCGGTGTATGTTCGCGGAAGTTTTTCTAGGCTTCCCAGGAGAACAGCGCAAAATCGCCGTCGTCTCCCTGCGTGTATCCGCCCCAGTTGCAGCAGCGGATTTTGTCCCCGATCCGCCACAGCTCGTCAGGCTTTGTGACCGGCAGGGACTTGAGCATGACTTGATGCACCAATGTGAAGATGGCCGTTGTGGCTCCGATGCCCAGCGCCAGGGTGATCACTACCGTTGTTGTAAAGCCAGGTGCCTTCCGCAATTGCCGCAACGCGTCGCGCAGATCCGCCAGCATTCTTTCTCTCCCTCAACCAAGCCTGACCGGTGTTTTGAATTCGCTCTCGAAATAGTGAGTGCAAGACTCTCGCCGTTCTCTGCAAGCAGTCTGCCTCAAAACAGGGGCTTTATGGAAGACGGGTCAGGGTTCTCATGTTCGAAATCAAAAACCTGCGTCCGGAATCGAACAGTAAAGTACGCAACGAGGTGCAGATGGTCTCGGTTTGATTGCGTCGTCGAGATTACCGCCGGCGCGGTCGGGAGATGCCATGACACTGGCCGAATTGCCGTCACATGTCTCTCTCAATACGTCGTTTGGCGATGAAGCGCTCATTGGGAATTCGTAGACAGATCAGCGGAGAATGCCCTTTAAGCAGGACCGATCCGTCCTAGCAATGCGGATCAGTATTTTCTCCGCACCGTGACCACGGTGATGTCATCACTCTGGCCCCAGGCCCGCGCGGCTTCTACGATCTCACCTGCGCTGCTTTTGCTGATTTCGCGGGTGCGATCAAATCCAAAGAGCTCATGCTTCGCGTTCATCGCTTCGACAACGCCATCCGAGACGAGAGTCACCACGGATTCAGGAGAGATGCGAACAGTTGTTTCACTGTACTGAATCTCGCGTATGAGTCCGAGCGGGAAGTGTGCGTCGAGATTGATTTCCGCGCCGCCGAGGTAAGGCGGAAGATGGCCTGCATTGGCGAAAGTGGCGTTACCATCGCTTTCGAAGCTGGCGCAGACACAGGTCACAAATCCGCCATCCACTTGACCGGCGATGGCGCGATTTAAAGCATCGAGCAAAACTGCCGGGCGGCGTTGTGTCGTGTCGCGGAGAACGCTGATGAGCAAGGAGACAAGTATTGCGGCTTTCAACCCTTTGCCCGAGAAGTCACCGAGAACGACGACACGACCATCGAGAACATAGTAAAAGTCTCCGCCAACCTCTTGGTCGGGCAGGTAGGCGGTGGATATCTCAAGGTCTTCGGCGGCGCTTTGGTCACCGGAGACGAGCAGGTTCTGCACCTGTCGGGCTGCTTCCAACTCCTGCGACAGGCGCTGCCGTGTGCGGCGGTCAGCAGGGGTTCGACGCATTAGGATGACGAAGATAGCCAGGGCGACGACGAACCAACTGGCATCGAAGCGGAAGAGAGGCAACTTGATCCAGCCAAGATCCCCAAAGGCGTACAAGACAATACCGTTCACATAAGCGATCCAGTAGATCGCGATCTGAAGACCAGGCAGAAGCAGGATGAAGCACAGCAGATGATCTTCTACTGATAGATCGGAGCGACGCTGCCGCCACCAGTTGAAGGAAATGACGCCTGTGACGAGAGTTCCTGACACAATGCAGGACACCACTGCGGAATTGAATGAGGACCAGCCGAGGGTGAACGACACCATCGGAGTTACGACCAGCCAATTAGCAGCACGAAGCCAGCGTTTGCGCCTGATGCTCAGGGCAGAGAAGGCGACTTCTCCAACAATTGGGAGCGCGAGGAACTCGGCAATGAAGTTGACGCGCGCGGGCAATGAAGAAGCAGAGGGATAAAGGCCTGCGAGATCGAATACCGAGTAGATAATGCGTTCCACGGCTACGAGCGCAAACCAGAGCAGTTCGGTTCTTGCCGAGCGTCATCACGGAGTCAACGAGCCACACGGGCGATAGTGGCGTTAAGTGATTGCTATTCAAGCAGTAGTGTTCTTTTATCAGGGTCCGACAGATTTGTCACGCCATTCACAACGTGACCAGATACCTCCTAAGGACCTGGACCACATCGGCATTTCATTGGACTCAGCCGACCCCCCGTGCGATTTGTTGATCACGGACATTGAGGTGGCAAGATCTTTTCAATCTCTTTGTAAAAGTGTCGACCAAACTCGGCTCTCAATCTGAGATGAGTCCGATGAAACACGCGCCAGGAGAGCCACGGCATATCACACGATTGCCCGATCGTCTTGAGACGGCGTTTCGCGATGTTTCCGGGATAAATGGGGCTACCACTCCGCGACGCGATGACGAAGTCCTGCGGCCTCACAAATTGGTTACTGCCCTTCAGATCACGCAAGATGGAGCAAAGCAGTTCCGAAACTCGAACAAACCTCTTCCGACTCCCCATCACGCTTCTGAACTCCCCTCGGTACCATTGGTTTCTCACGGCGATGGTTTTAGGGGGAAGCCATTCCTCTTGGACGAAATGGCGATCGGCTGACAAGTTCACGTATTGCCACTGGACGCCGCAAATCTCCACCAGGTTCATTTCGGTCAAGATGGAAAAGAGGGCGATAGGTCTTTCGGGAAACCGCATTGCCGCCATTACCTGCTTTAACTGGGCCAGGGTAAGACTATGCGCGTCTTTGTGAGCCATAGCCGGCATGGACACGAGGGTAGCGGGGTTCCTGCCTTTATAGCGACAGGCAACTATGGCGTGCGAATAAATGGCACGAATCACGTTGCGAATGTGAGTGGCGGTCTGGATTGAATATCCGGATTCCAACGCAGTGGAAGTAATATGTTGAATTGTCTCTTCATCTATGTCGCAAAGCCGCAGGGAATCCATGTACGGCCAAGTCTCGATCGCATTGCGCTTGACATTTGTTCTTTCATAGCTCTCCGCGAGTCCGCAATCTCCCCTCTCAGATAGCAAGATGTTCTTAAGAATCTCGCGGAAATGCGCTCGACCCGCTGACCTTTTGATCTCAACGAAATCTGGAATGAACTTCCGCCGCACGAATTCCGCAAGACTCATCGAAGCAACCTCATCCTGACCCGCTTGAAGCGAGCCCGGGTCGTGAGTAAGCTGAGGTTCCATACCTGGCGTGCTTGCCAGGTCCGATGCGGGGGTCCAGTGCTGTGGGAACCGGGTGAGGCGCGCAAGTGCGCCGCCGTCAAAAGAAGTCCTTTCGATAGGCCGATCGAAGGCATCCAATTGTTGGATAACTTCCGCCTTCGCCGTCCTCGTCGAAGTTTCCATAAGTCTCCTACTTGTTAGTTGGGCACACCGAATGAGCGCAAGAACATGCTATGGCGCAAAAATATGCACAAAGCGTCAAATTGATTGACAAAAAATGCTGGAAAAACATTATTGCATGTTTTATTGGCTTGAAATCCTTAAGATGTTCTGAAGTTGTCACTAAAAAGTGTTCGTTGAGAAGCTTCACGGGCAAGAACCCCTGAAGAAGCGTCCATGGCGTGCTTGCTCTTGCTTTGAAGGGGCGGACCGTAGCGGGCGATCTGGCATCGCTCCGGGAGCTTTTCGGCCTGCAACACGCTTCCAAGTAGCCACATCAGAGCTGACATTGCCTGCGGTTGCGAGTCTTGTGATGCAAGGAGTCATCTTAAGTCTGAATCGGTATTGCAAGAGGTCGCGCGACACGAATCGCCTCGAAAATCGAGTGCTAAACCACGGTTCCTTGCGCTTGATCACACATCGAACCCCTCGATGAACCGATTGTCGTCTCCATTCGAGCGGAGGAGATTCAGCACCGCAACCGGGTGTTGAGTTGCTACCGACGAGGGAGGAAACGAATGTCGAGGAGATTTGCGGGCGCAGTATTATCTCTGGCCGTGTTGATCGTGATTTCAGCCTCAAGTGCAACCGCACAATCGTTCAGAGTTCAGTGCCCCACCAGCACGATCACGCACCCCGATACGACCAAAACACAATTGGTGAACAGTACGGAACCGGCCTACACCGTTCCGACGACACTTACAGCGAATGCCAGCGGCTATCTGGTGCCGTCGGCAAATGTGAACGGCGCGATCAAGTGCCAGCAGGTTTCGGGCGGCGACGGTTACTCGACCATGGCGGATGGCACACAAACCTTCATGTTTGCGTTCGGGCCACTCTCGGGACTATCGGACATCGCGAAGGGCCAGCCGGGGACCGAGTTTCCCTCTACCTTCAACACGCTCTATCCCTCAGCAAGCAATCTTCTCCCCGGTGATCCCGCCACAACGGACGGCATCGTAGCGAATACTTGGGGCCCCTGGTCGCCGACGACGCCTCTCAACTCAACGGGCGGCTTCACGTTTAACGGTGCGGTGGGATTGGCTCCCGATATAGCGAACCTGGTGAGCATTTACGACATCGCTGAGAGCGGGACCACAATTTACGTGCAAACGAACACTCCCCTGGGAGTGACGAACGGAAGCACCGTGAAGATTGCGGGGACCGGTTTGGCTCCGGCAGGTTACGACGGCACCTACACAGTTAGCGCAGCAAGCTTTGTGTTCCCAGCGGCCGGCGTTGCGGGAGTTACCAATTACAGGTTTCCCGCTCCCGACAACTTCACTCTTGTTGCGACGAGCACCGGGCTGCCCGACGTGAATGAGTCACAAACAGCCACCGTCTCGACGCCTCCAGTCATCGACGGCCACGTGGATCCCCGCCAGATCATGGACGTTGGCGTGATGAACGGCAACATTCCAGCGCCGCTGGTGGCCATAGATGAGGACGATGAACTGTTCCTCACCCTCACCAACGTCGGCATGATCATGCGGCCGGATCTCTTCGAGCAGCACACCATCCACTTCCACGGATATCCCAACGCTTCTGCGGTCTATGACGGTGTTCCTGACGCTTCGGTGGCTATCAACATCGGCGGCAGCTTCACTTACTACTATCTTGCCCCTGATGCAGGCACGTACTTCTGGCATTGCCACATCACGCCTCCGGAGCACTTGCAGATGGGCATGGTTGGGCAGCTGTATGTTCGGCCGCGACAGAATCGCGTTGCTTCTGGAACTAACCTTTTCTCTGCTCTTCAGCAGCAGAATGCTCTCGGAACAGTTAGGGATCTGCGCACTGCCTGCATTCCGGCCGCGGACATCCTATGCAGCGCTACCATGCCGCCTATCGATACGGGTGCTGTGCAGGGTAACGACAAGCTTGGCGCCTCGCAAAAGTACACCTACAACGACGGCGACGGTTCAACGGCGTATGACGTTGAGTATCCACTTCAAATTCACGGGTTCGATCCCAACTTCCATTTTGTCGGCATGACCTTCAACCCGGAAGCATTTGCGGACATGAAGGACAAGTACTTCCTCCTGAACGGCCGCAGTTACCCCGATACGGTGACGCC
>JANXQR010000629.1 GCA_025353435.1 Acidobacteriota bacterium
GCTGCCTGCCGCGGTGGGAAGTTCCAGGTTCACCTTTGCGCCGGGCTTGAGCGCCCCCAGCGACGTACGGTCCAGCGTTTCCTGTGCGAGGTCGGCGTGGAAGAAGGTTGGATCGACGTCCAGCGCCGTCAGGCACACCCCGGAGATGGACAGGGAATCGCCCTCGCGAAGCCGCCCAGCGATCCCGGGCGCCTCCACGGTAATGCGACTGACCCCGCCGTGGCTCTTCAGGCTGATCAGTGTTCCGGTTTGTTCGATGATTCCGGTAAACATGAATTGATTCTAGGGGAACCGGAATGAATTAGGCCCTCTGGAGGCATTTAGCCGAGTTGGGAAAGTTTGACGCGCCTGAACCAGGTCACAGCACACAAGACCATCCCACCCACAAAGCCGCTGCCATAGGATGCGCCGTGCGCCCACCAGTCGGCGAGAAGTCTCCTTTGCATTGGCACCGGAACGGCCTCGGCAAGATAGGGCGGCAATGGTGCCCATAGATACCCGACAATTCCAAACACGACGGCGCAGATCGCCATGGTGCACATGAGAATCGCAATGGATGGAATGAGATCGCGTGCCACAAGACAGGGTCGGGATCCGAAACGCGCCGCAATCACTAACATTAGACCGATGATTGCGCCAGCCCACCAGGTCGCGATGATGCCCCAACCAATGCCGAGCAAAGTGGGCGAAGTTGTGGCAAACACAGGTGGATGAAAAACCGTGAAGAACTCAACGCAAATGCGCGCGGTGACCTGATCGTGAAGAATGCCGTACACCACGGCCGCAAGGATGCAGGTACAAACGATCTTGATGGATTCCACTACCAAACGATAATCGGCTTGAAACTTTGGGTCAAGTCGATCAGGTGCAACCCGCAAATCCTTAGGCCTTCTGCTTCAGCGCCCGCTTCAGCATCGTTGCCAGTGCCGCCTTTTGTTCCGCGTAATCCGTATCGCTGATCGTGCCTGACGCTTTCTGAGTCTCCAGCGCGAACATCTCTTCTTTCAGAACTTCGAGCAGATTTGAACCACCCGAAGCTCGAGCAGCCGGAGCCGCGCGCATCTGCTGGGCCGCCGCCGCGCCAGCACGCGCAGTGCGTGCCACCGATCGCAATGTGATATCCACGGGAGGCTCGTGCGCTGGAACGCCCATTGGCTTGCGCAGCAGGAACCCTGCTACCGTCGCCAGCAAAACTCCGATTCCGCCCAGCATCCACCACTTGTACTTCGACAGCGGATCGGGCGTGTTGATGGGCTCGCCAATGCCGCCACCAGGCCCGCTCGGAGCGCCCTGCGCCTGCGATTGCTGGCCGCCCTGTGCTCCCTGCTGTTCCCGAGGCATCGAGCCAGTGCCTGAAATCGTAAAGTCCAGCGGCCGGCCCGGCGTCATGTTTTTCACCAGCATGGTCTGGATGCCCGGGTCCTGCGGCACCGACTGGTATCCCGACCCCGACTCGGTCTTGAACTTGATGCTCAACGGCAACAGCACCGCCACATTGTCCGCAGGCAGCGGGATTTGCGGATGAAACGTGTACGTGCCGCTGTACGCCACGTGATAGTTAAGCTGGAAGAGCGTGTCCTTCTCGCCCTCATCCGGTTGGATGGGGAAGTCGAACTGGTAGTGCCCGTTTCCATTGCCCGGCTTGAGCTTGGTGGCTGTGGGAAGTCCGGTGGGCCGCCGTGCCGACGCCCCGTCGAGCACCGCATCGGCGGGGAGTACGACCTCAAAGCCCTTGTCTGGGTTGTACTGCGTGTGCGCGGGCTGGGCGGTATTGTGGACGAAGTACCGCTCGGTGACCTGCGCCTGCCCGTTGGCCGTCTCTATTTCGATCACGTCGGCTTCGATCGAAATGCCATCCACGTGTGCCGCCACGTCGTATACCGGAATGTTGCCCGGCTCGCCGCCTTCCGGCGCAGCAATAAAGTATTGCCCGCCCTGGTGCGTAACGCGAACCAGCGCAGGGCCGGCGCCCGTCTTGTTCAGCGAGTATTTTCCTTTAGCGTTGGTTGTCGCCGAGGCCACCACGGCCATGCCCGCCTGCACGTCGATCAGCTCCACCTTGTCACCGGCGGAGGGCGTGTTGGTGGTCTTGTCCGTTACGGTTCCCGAAATGGTGACCGCACTTGCGAGAGCGCCGGAAAAAAGAAAGCAAAGTACAGCAGAGTTAACAGTCGCTTTGATCGATCTCATGATGATGAATAAGTTCCTTCTATGCGATGGTCTGCATCGCAAAACTATCAGCTGATGGCTTCTTTTACACCTGCTGCAGAACGTCAATCTCCGACATCAGCTGCGCGGCTTCATTCTCCAGCATCGCCCGCTGTGCCGCGTAGTCCTCTTCCGGATACTTCCCGGCGCGGTATTCAAAGTTCAGATCGCGCAGGTTCTCGTAAAGCTGATCCTTGCGCTCCTGCAGGTAGTCGAGGCGGGTCTTCTGGCGCTGGCTGGCAAAGCTGTTCTCCGGCCAGAAAGTGAACACAAACGCCGATATCAGCAACAGCATTCCGCACCAGAAACCAAAATCGGTAAAAAGGTTATGAGTTTCGTTCATTGCTCGAACCCTCCATCCTCGTCGGTCTCCCGGCGGATTCTCTCTCGCATCGCATCCATCTCGGGGATCGCCATCTGTGGCTCAGTCTGCGGCCTGCTTGCGGACCAGTGTTTGATCAGCAGAATCGTACCCAGAAGTGCGGCGGCAAATACCGCAAACGGCGCAATCCACGCAACCAGGTCAAAGCCCTGCTTGGTGGGCGCGGCCAGCACCACGGCACCATACTTGGCAACGAACGAATCGAGGATCACGCTATCGCTGCTGCCGGCGTCGAGGCCTGTGCTCAGCAGCGCAAGCTCTTCTGTAGAAAACGTGCAGCCCACGTGGTTGCACTCGCCCAATATCTCGGCACAGCTGCAGGTGCACATCAGCTTGTGATTGAGATTGGTGAAGCGAGACTCGGGACTGGTGGCGCCCAGCGTGAAGCAGACCGCCACGGCCAGGGCCAGCGCCTGTCCAGCCTTCAGCCAGAACGTTACCTTGCGGCCCCTCATCGCTGGCCTCCGTCCGTCGCATGTTCCGTCGGCACCGTTCGTGTTGCCGGAACCCGCAAGGACGCCGTCGCCGGCGAAATGCTGGGGAACAAAGCAATCCCCGTGCCGCCGATAATCATCAGTACGCCAACCCATATCCAGCTCACCAGCGGATTCAGGTACGCCTTCACGATGGGGTGCCCGTTGCCCGGATTCAGCCCCTCGTAAACCACGTACAAATCCCACTCTGGCACCGAATGGATTGCAACCATTGTCTGCGGCTGTTGACTGGCTTGATAGACCCGCTTTTCCGGCGACATCTGAAATTGCTTTTTGCCGCCCTTGTATACGTCGAACAATGCGAACTGCGAATTGTAGTTTGCGTTCGAGTCGTCAGAGAACCCTATGCATTCCAGTGTGTACGGACCAACCACGATCTTGTCGTGAAGGTTTAGTTCCTTCTCTTCGTTGCGATTGAACGCCTGGCCTGCCAGCCCGATCACGATCACCACCACCCCGATGTGGATGATGTATCCGCCGTATCGCCGCGTATTGCGCCGGGTCAGCAGCAGGATTGACGCAAACAGGTTTTTGCCCGTCTGCTTCCTGATCACACCGCCGCCGCGCAGGAATTCCGATAAGATCGCCGTAAGTACGGAGATCGCCGTCGAAAACGCGACCAGCGCGTAAAATTGTCCGCTATCCCAGGCACCGTCGTGGTATGGACGGTCGCCCGCAGCCAACACCACAATTACCATTGCCCAAAACGCGATGAACGGCGGAACAAAGTTGCGCCGGATTGACTTGAGCGATGTGGAGCGCCAGGCCAGCAGCGGGCCCACGCCGGTGAGAGCCAGCAGGAACAGGCCGATAGGAATCGCGACGGTGTTATAAAAGGGCGCGCCCACCGTGACCTTGTTGCCCACCACGTATTCGCTCAGGATGGGGAACAGCGTCCCCCACAGAATCACGAAACACGCCACCAACAGGACAAGGTTGTTAAAGAGGAAGCTCGACTCGCGGCTTACCAGCGACTCAACATGATGGTCGCTCTGCAAATGCGAACGGTTCAAGACGTAAGTGAAGATGCACACGCAAAGCGTGGCCAGCATGAAGATGTAGAACCACATGCCGATGGACGACTGCGCGAATGCGTGAACGGAACTCACCAGGCCCGCGCGCGTGAGCAGCGTGCCCAGCATGGTCAGCAGGAACGTGGCGAAGATCAGCCACACGTTCCAGCTCTTCATCATGCCTTTCTTTTCCTGCATCATTACCGAGTGCAGGAAGGCCGTGCCTGTGAGCCAGGGCATGAAGCTGGCGTTCTCAACCGGATCCCAGCCCCAGTATCCGCCCCAGCCAAGCACTGCGTACGCCCAGTGCATGCCCAGGAAGATGCCGCAGGTCAGGAACAGCCACGCGACCATCGTCCAGCCCCGCGTGATTCTGATCCACTTCTCGCCGGGATAGCGCATCATGAGAGCGCCCAGCGCAAAGCAGAACGGCACGCAGAATCCTACGTAGCCCAGGTAAAGCATGGGCGGATGAATCACCATCTCGGGATACTGCAGCAGCGGATTCAACCCGTTGCCGTCCTCGGGAATCTGGCCCTTCAACAACGCAAATGGCGAAGCGGCAAAGTTGAGGATGGCCAGGAAGAAGACCTGTACCGCCGCCATGATCGTGCCCGCGTAGGCGTAGAGCTTCACGTCCATCTTGTGCGTAAGCCGCAGCACAAAGCCGTACGCGGCCAGCATCAAGGCCCACAAGAGAAGTGAGCCTTCCTGCCCGCTCCACATCACCGCAAACTTGTATGCACCCGGCAGAGCGCGGTTCGAGTGCTCCGTGATGTAGGTGATAGAAAAGTCGTTGGTGAACGCCGAGTAGACTAGCGCGAACGCCGCCGCGACGACCGCCACAAATACGGCGATGCCGGCGCGACGTGCGGTGTCCGCCAGGCGCTCAGGCGATATGAACGCCCGTTGCCCGGTGGCCAGCAATCGCAGCGCCACGGCCCCCGCCAGCAGGTTATACGCTGCCAACACGAGGGCGATAAGGAGAGCAAAACTTCCAAATGTTGCCATTAGAGCTCCAGGTTGATTCTCGCAGGCCGGCAGGCGATACCGATCCACCAAGGCTTCTTTTACCTATTGGACGCCCCAACAAGGCCTTCGCTGTCATGCGCTTGCGTCGGCTAAGACGATTCAGACGTGCGATACGGTGCTCCCGTTAACGCTCGGCGGGGACGGGCCAGCACCTCTATTCTTTCCTATCTTAGTGGGTCGCCCTGTGATTTACCTCACACAATCGGTCGATGCCCTTGGCAAGGTCGATTCGTGCCGAGGGTTTCTGGTTTTGATTGTGCGATCCGAAGTGCGATTTTTTCGAGGCGAGGCCGGGCGGCGTTCGCGGGGAGCGCAAGTGGTCGCAGTGTCTCGGGTGACGGGATCTTATCGGTGGGAAGTTGTCAGGCTCGGAATCGGAATGCCAATGAATCTGAGTCCATCGAACCGCCGGGCCTTGGAGAAGAACGACTTGACCCCCTCCAGCAGTCCTTCAGCCGAGGCATCGTCTGACAGGAACAGAATCCCGCCTGAATACTCGGCGGCGGTTTCTCCCGGTCGCCCGATTACCAGCACCGGCACACTAGGAGCTCGCGCTGTGAGCTCATTCACAAATGCCGGTCCCGCAAGACCTGGCAGCCGCAGTCCGACCACAATCAACGCGAGCTTTTCCGAGAACCCCGGCTCGTCCAGGCGAATGAACGCCTCGCTCGCGTTTGCAGCACGAACAAGGTTCGCAAAGTCTCGTTCTAACGCCGCCCTGTGCGCGTACGCATGAATCGAGTCGTCGTCAACGAGTAGGATCGTCGTTTTTTTCGCCGGTCTGGAGGAAGGCAATGGTGAAGGAGCAAACGCCACAGTGATGGGTACCCGAGTTGATGAGATGGGTTTCGAGCGTCCCGGGTTGTTTGCATGGTCAAAAAAATCGCAAAAAAATCGGTTTAGCTCAAGGCGGGGATCTCGGGAGAGGAAATCCCGGCGCTGCTCACGCGGATATGGGCTGCATAGCTCACTTTGAGGGCAGAGGTTCCTGGAACCGTGGCTGATTGTCGAGTGCAGCCTGGACTTTGCCGATCCGCTGCATCTCCTGAATGATGATTCTGGCGAGGTTTTGGGATTGCGATTCGTCTTCGGCGGTGATGTCTGCCTGGTCGACGACGCGGATATGGACAGCAGTCAGTTTGAGGGTCATTGGAGTCTTCTCATGGTCGCTGGTCTATCGGGACTCGATGAACATTTCACGGGTAAGGACATAGGCAGGCAACTAAAGCGGAGGATTCCTCGGAGAACAATCAAAAACACTTTACCGAGCCGCGATTGGCCTCGGTCGCAGTCCGGGAACTCGCGCAATCACCTGCTGATCAAGCGCGAAGTCTCCGCGCCGTTTTGAGGCACGTGCTCTCGACGCATCATATCCAGTTTGGCCAAAAGGTCGGTGGGGTGCACCGGCTTCGCCAGCACCTCAAAGTCGTGTCCGCTTGCCTGCGCTGTATCCAGCAGTCCGGCCGTCGCTGCCTGCCCTGAGAACAGTAGAATTTTGCAATCCGGATAGAGTTGCCGGATCTCAACGGCCATGTCGATGCCGCTTATCCCGGGCATTACAACATCGCTGATAATCCAGTCCGAAGCGTTCACCTGGCACGCGGCAAGGGCGCTGGCGCCGTCGTAGAACGCCCGCGCGTCAAACTTGCTAGCTCTGAGAATCGCAGCCAACGTGTCTGCGATGACGTGTTCATCATCCACTACAAAAATCCTTCTCATCAGATTCCTCCTCAATTATTTTGTCCACCCATCATCGTTGGGATATGAACGCCACACCTGCGCTGCTCGATTTCGTACGGCTGGAGAACCGGGGAACTCTGTACCTGGTTGTGGGTACCGATGCCGATAAAAAGTTGGTTGACCTGGTGTCAATCACCGGTCCGCAGCATCAGGCCAACG
>JANXQR010000641.1 GCA_025353435.1 Acidobacteriota bacterium
GTCGTCTTCGCTATAGACGTTAAAAACTGCGGCTGGATGCAAAAAAGTCGATAAGTTCCAGAGTTCGATACGCAAATCGTTTTTGAGAGTTACAGGCGATTATCTATATCGATCTGCGATGCAAAATATTTCCGAAGTAGATTTCGCGCGCGCGATGGGTAAGCCGCGATTTCGTAAGTGTGATCTATTGATGAAGCGATTTGTCAATCCAATGTGCTCCGGAGCGAAATCAAATTGCATTTGCGAAAAAAATGTCAGACGTAAATTTCCGCTCCGGAGCTACATTTTTGTTCTTTATGCCGCATTACCGTCTGTGATCCGAGCCCGTTCTGCATGGCGGCTCTTGATCTCATTCAACAGCACCTCAACTTTATCCTCGCTCTCCAGCGCTCGGAATTTGTCTTCGAGCGTTTCCGGAGCAAGAATTTCGGCTGTCGCTGCATTCTCGGCGGCCGTCACGTGGACGCGGCTTTTCATCCGCTCCATGGTGTGATCCTGAGTCGGCCCAACTGCCTGACGCGCCTTCGTTGCGCGGCCTACCACCTTCGCACGACGATGTTCGGCCACCAGCATTTCGCAGTGCGCGCGCGTCTCGCTGAGCTTCTGATCGAGTTTGCGCAAAGCCTGGCGAAGGTTGTCGGCCTCGTGCTTCTGGTCTTCCACCTGTGTGGCAAAGCCCTCTGTCAGCTGGTCGTGGCTCAGCGCCCGCTCGAGAGCGGCACGTGCCAGATCGTCGTGGCCCTTCTGCACCGCGAGCTCTGCCTTGCGCCGCCACTCCACTGACTCCTTCTCGTGCTCGGCGCGCTTCTTCTCAAGTAAGTGCTCGCCGGCAATGGCGATAGCCACTTGCGTCTTGACCTGCATGAGTTGATTTTCCATATCGAGGACAATCTGCTTCAGCATCCGCTCGGGATCCTCGGCCTTGTCCACCATGTCGTTCAGATTTGCGCGCAACAGCGTGCCTACTCGGTCCAGTAATGACATAAAAACCTCCTTGTTGCAGCTGCCGGCCTCCAACACCCTTCCATTGGTGCCGGAGGTCAGCAGCTATCGGTTAGCTCTTCGGAGCGTCGCCATTCGGCGGCGTCTTTTTCATGCCCTGCACGTTAGCCATCAATTGCTTGATGTCCATGCCGCTCAGTGCCTCAAACAATGCAGGCACCTGAGCGGCAATCTTCGTCATGTCGCCGGTGATACGGTGCATGCCGGACGCCTCCTCATTGCCGGTGGAGACGATGGTGATCTTTTCCACCTTGCTCAATGGCTCGGTCAGGGCTCGGACCACATCGGCCATGTTGGTGAGCAGCTTGTCGACTACGGCGGCCTGGTTCCATTGCTGGTAGGCCTCGGCCTTCACGTTCATGGCTTTGGCTTCTGCCTCGCCCTTCTGGAAGATGATGCTGGCCTCGGCTTCGCCCTGCGTCCTGATCGCTGCGGCGCGGCCTTCCGCCTCGGTCGTCAAGCGATTCTTCTCGGCGGCCGCCATGTTTTCGATGCGCAGCCGTTCGATCTCCGCACCCTTCAGCACGGTGGCGATAAGTTCCTTCTCATGGCGCAGAATTTCAGCTTCCTGCACCTTGATCTGGCCTTCCTTTTCGACCTGCTGCACCTTCACCTGCTCGGCAGTTACCTGCTGCTGCATAACATTCGTCTGCAACTCGTAAGCCTTGTCGGCCTGCGCCTGCTGGCGGCGGCTCTGCTCGGAGTATTCAGCCTTCTTGATGTCGAGATCGCGCTGCGCTTCAGCTTGACGCGCCTGCGACGCGGTTTGGGCAATCACCCGGTCCTGGTCGGCCTGCGCCGTGGCCACTGCGGCTTCGCGGGTGGCTGTGGCGCGCAGGATTGCGGTATCGCGTTCAGCCTCGGCGGTCGCCATCTCGGCATCGCGCTTGATGCGTGCCACATCCGGCCGGCCCATGTTGGAGATGTATTCGTTCTTGTCGCGAACCTCCTTGATGGTGAACGAAATCACCTCGAGGCCCATCTTGGTCATGTCGTCGGCGCAGGTGGAGCGCATGCGATCGCCCACCATCTCCGGCTCCTTCACGATTTGCTCAACCGTAAGCTGGCCGATGATGCCCCTCAAGTGACCTTCCATCACCAGGCGGATCAGGCCTTCGCGCTGCGGCGGTGTCTTGGTGAGGAACTGCTCTGCCGCTGTGAGGATGGAAGCCTGGTCGCTCCTTACCTTGATTTGGGCGACGGCTTCCACGGTGACCGCGACTCCCTGCTTCGTGTAAAGATCCTGCTGCGGAGCCACGTCGAAGCTCATCAGTTCGAGCGACAGTTCCCTGCAGTTCTCGACCATGGGGAAGATCACGGTGCCGTGCCCCTTGATGACACGCGGCCCCCGGAACCCATAGACAATCAAAGCCTCATTCGGCCCGGCCTTCCGATACATCCTCGCGAGGATGCCCATCAGAAGGATCAGGACTAAGACGCCAACTCCGACAAATAGAACCATTTCTGAGTTCATTGTGTTCCCGGCCCTTTCGCCCGGGAGCTTTGTACGGTTGCAGGTTTTGGAACAGTTAACAGCTTTCAGAGATCAGTCGTTGATCGCTGAACTGTGCTTTTGGTTCTCCGCGGGCTGTTGCCTGTGCCCTGTTCGTGGAAACAACTTGGCCAGCAGACCCAGCAGGAAGATGCCAACCAGGATGGCCATATCGGTCATTAGCACGGTGGTATTGGTCATTGCGGGCCCGGTCCTTCGGCCGGGCTAGGGATCAGTGAACGAATGAAAAAGTGAAGAGTGAAAGGTGATGGTTGTCAGTGGTCGGAGAGTGCGGATTCGCGGTCGGTTTCGACGGGCCATTGGCCGCTACCGTCTTCCCAGCGGCGCACATAAGCGATGCCTTTTTCGTAGCGGACGACGAAAACCTCTTCCTGCCTGGGAATCGGTATGCCGTCCTCAGAGCGCGCAGGCGCGGAGCGAACGGCGCCGAGCTGTTCGTAGACGATTTCGCCAGTCCCCGCAGGCCGAATGGACGACGAGACACGCCCCACGGCGCCAACCACATCTGTCTCATCGGCAGTGAGCTCGTGCTCGTGGGGCAGCAGGACACGGGTGAGAAAGAGGAAGATGATTACACCTCCCGCCACGCCGCATACCATCGCCAGCGCCATCACTACCCCGGCCACAAAGCTGCCGTAGCGCGTCAGCAGGTAACCCGCCGCGCCAAACCAGCAGAGAAAGATCATGATGGAAAATCCGTTCCACCAGGGGACGGATGCGCCGCCTCCATGAGAGCCTCCACCCGTTGAGTGGAAGACACCCGTAGCATGCGGAAGATGGGTTGTATGCGGCACGTGGATGTGCGGGAGGTGGGGTAAATGCAGGTGTCCGCCGAAGTGCCCCATTCCACCAAGCAGGGAAACCGCGCTCAGCATCAGTCCAGCCAAAAAACAAATCAGATAAAACGTTTCCCAGGTCATTGCCAGCTCCTTGCTGCTAGCTTTCCGTTGCCAGCTCGTAGCTTGTTGCCAGTTTCCGAATTCCTTACACCGTGGAGCTTGTTGCCGCTTCGGTGATTGCTTTTCCCTGTTTCCTTGGCCGAAGCACCTCGGTCAGTCGCGGTGCGAGGC
Organism: Acidobacteriota bacterium; assembly: GCA_025353435.1. GTDB lineage: Bacteria > Acidobacteriota > Terriglobia > Terriglobales > Acidobacteriaceae > Telmatobacter. The sequence continues at coordinate 3,586 of JANXQR010000641.1, forward strand.
CGGGCGTGTCGAGGATGGCTTCAAGCAGGAGCAGGCACTCGCGGGTGTGATCGTGGCGCGCCAGTTTCAGCAACGCCTGTTTCAGCTCCGGGTCGCGTCGAAACCGCTCCGCACCCGAAACCAGCCAAAGATCGAGCTTGTCTTCCAGGTTGCGCAGCTCACTTTGAAGTTCAAGTGAGTAGCCCTCCGGGTCATCCACCAGGTAGCCGGGATGGACCTTGAAAAAGGCGGAGAGGGTTTGCCGCGTGGTGTTGGTGAGATGAGGCCGTGCACCGCTTTCGATTTGTGAGAGGTAGCTTTGGCTCAGTTTCGAGCCCGTCTCGGCTTCGATGGCGCGGGTGACTTCCGGCTGGCTCATGGCGCGATTCATGCCGCGCAGGCTGCCTTCCACTTCACGCAGGTAACGGATTTTTTCGCCCAGCTTCATCGTGCGTGCCCCTCGGGGCTGCCGGCGGATGGTTCTTCCGACGGGTTGGATGGCGATTGAGGAGGCGTCCGGCCGACCGTCTATCGCAATATGCAATAACTATATTGCAAATTGCGATAGATGTCAAGAAGAATCAACTGAAGTTTTTCCACACTCGTCAAGCGAAGCCGCGCAGTCTCTTGTATCGTGAGGTTCGAGGTGCTTCCCCCAATGGCACGAGTCTCGAAAGGCCTCCTTCACGGGATGGAGGAATTTAAAGAAAGCCTGGACATCATTGCGTTCAAAGTTGGATTGCTGATCATTGATGAGCAGCAGCGTGAGGACCCTCTCGAAGCGGTGGCGTCCTCGGTTTTGCGCGCGCAGCAACGTGTGATCATGGGGGCCGTCAGCCTTGAGATTCCGGTCTTCTTCGTCGAGTTGAATCCAACCGGCGATCCCAATCGAACCAAGCCCAGCCGCAGCCGCCTTCGTGGTCTACTGCCGCCAGGCACGACGCGAATGATGAAGAAGCACCTGAACGCGTTCAACGACACCGCGCTCCATTCCATCCTTCATGCGAACCGCATTGGCGCGCTGGTGATTATGGGGCACGAGACGAACTGCTGCGTCAAGGCAACCGCGGTAGGCGGAGTGCACGATACCAATCCAGAGAATCGCAGTCCGGATGGTGCCACGCAGCGCGGTTTCTACGTTCTAAGCTGCCAGCAGGTGCTGAGAGACACAGAAGCGTCTTGGGCTGACGAGGCCATGGTCCAGTTCTACGACCGAGTCGACTAGTAAATTTGGCGCGGGCCGCTTGCAGCTCACTTTGCGCAAGATTGCGCCAGAGTGATGAGGTGGGCTGGGTTGGCGACTTGCTCGGAATGCTGATACTGGTGCCGCATAGTCGCGGCTTATCGCAACGGTGAAGCGCTTTCCGGAAGGCGAAGAGTGGCGGAAGCGCCTACCGGCAAGCTCTGCGGCTACACCGCAACGAAATCGATGAAGCCGCGCTGCGGGTCGGTGTTGATGAGCTTGACCTGGAGGCGGTCGCCTATATCGAGCCCGTGGCTGCCGCGAACCAGCATTCCTTCAACATGGGGATCGAGGGCGCGCACAAAAGTCCCGTACTGATTGACGCCGGTGACGATGGCGGCGAAGTTCTGGCCGATGCGTGGGTGAAGAACCACGGCCGCTATGCGCTTCTGCATTTCGCGTTCGACCTTGCGAGCGGCATCTTCCATCTGAGTACAGCGGAGGGCGATGGCGTTGAGTTGCTCCTCGGAGTAAGGCTGCGCCTGGTCAGTAAGCAGGGCCTTGAGAATCCGTTGGGCCACGACGTCAGGAAAGCGGCGGTTGGGTGCGGTGGAGTGCGTGTAGTCTTCGACTGCCAGGCCGAAGTGGCCGGGTGACTGCTCGCCGGGCTTCACGAGGACGTACTCGCCCGGGCCCATCAGTTTGATGACGCCGAGGGACAGATCGGGAAAGTGATCGGGGTCCTTCTTCTTCTGGGCGAGTAGGAACTCGTTGAGAGCTTTCGAGTCCGGCTCGGCGGGGAGGGTGGTGCCAAGGCCCGCAGCTAATTCGACAATACGATCCCAGCGCTTGGGGATGCGAACGATGCGGCGAATAGAGGCGATCTTGGCATCTTCAAAGGTGCGGGCCATCACGCCGTTGGCGGCCACCATGAACTCCTCAATGAGCGAGGTGGCGCGATTCTTTTCGAGGCGCGCGAGGTTGACGACTTCGCGGCCTTCCATGATGGGGTGGGTCTCGACGGTTTCGAGATCGAGGGCGCCATGCTGGAAGCGGCTGCCGACCAAGCGCTGGGCGGCTTCGTCCTGAAGCTTGAGCTGGGTGGCGAGGGCTGCATCAGCGGCGACCTTGGCGGGTGCGGGACCGCGGCCCTCAAGCCACGCGCCAACGCCGTTGTAAGCAAGTTGGGCGCGATTACGCACGATGGCGCGATAGATTTTGCCACCTGAAGCTTCGCCGTTCCCGTCCACGCAGAACTCGATGACGACCGCGGCTCGCTCCTCGTTCTCGTTGAGAGACGTGATGCCCTCGGAGAGCTCGGGCGGCAGCATGGGGAAGACCTTGACGCCGGTGTAGACGGAAGTGGTTTCAAGGCTGGCGTGGGAATCGATGAGAGATCCTTTATGGACGCGCGAGTCGACATCGGCCACGCCGACGAGGACGCGGATGCGACCGTCGGCGAGGCGCTCGGCCCACTCGATCTGATCCAAATCCTTGGAGGTGTCGTTGTCGATGGAAGACCAGAGCAGGCTGCGCATATCGCGAAGCTTAGGGCCGAATGAGACGGAGGCGGCGGGCGGGGCCGAGTCGGCGAGGATGCCTGCTAATTCGGTATCAGTGCCTTCTGGAAAGTCAGGCCGGAAGCCGTGCTCGATCATGGATGCGTGCGCAGCGGTGACTAGATTGAAGTGCGCAGGCTGAGTGGCATGCATTATTTAACTGCTCCTGGATAATAACGAAGTGGTCAATTGGCGCCGCGGGTTGGTTGGTCGGCCGTTGAGCCGGGCGGCAGTACGTTGACCGTAAGAAAGACGCTGTGGCTGACGACCGTGTTATCCACATAAGATGCGGCGGTGATGGTAAGTGTGGCAACGCCGAGGGGCGTGCCGGTTGAAATACCCCCCGCATTGCCGCTGATGCTTTGGCATCCATTGGCGAATCCGCAGATGGCGGTGAGCAGAAAGAGCAGCATGAGGGAGCGTCGCGCAGCTTCATTGAGCATGCGGGCACGGCGCCCCATGGGCAAAAGGAAGAACAGCAGTGCAAGCGCGGTGCCGCCCGCCACGCGAGGCCAGTATGGAACGTCGTGTCGCAATGCAGACGTGGGCCCGCCCGTGAGGAACGTCTGCACGACAAACGTGACGGTGCCGGTCGGCACGACCTGCTGCGGGCTGGGCGTACAGGTCATGTCGTCTTGAGTGGGAACGGCGCATACCACGCTGATTTGCCCGTTGAAGCCGCCAAGTCCGGTCACGATAAACGAGGCGGAGCCGGCGTTTCCCTTGACGATTTTGAGGTTCGTAGGCGGGTTGGAGCCGGAAGGCCCAATGGAGAAGTCGAGAATGTTGACAGTAAGGGAGTTCGACGTGCCGGGTGCATAGAACAGATCGCCCAGGTACACAGCCACGAGAACATTCTGCCCGACCGGAAGAGTGATATTTTGCAACGTGGCAATAGATGCATTGCCGATCGAGGGTGTGAGACCGACATTACCAATAATCCGGGTGCCATCGTAAAAGACGACGTTGCCAGCGGGGTTTTGCTCAGCAGTGAGCAAGGGGGGAACCGCTGGAGTGACGGTTGCAACGAGGGTAACCACCTGCCCGGGGCCAGCCGACGAGGGGCTTACGGTCAGTGTGACGGTATCAGCCAGTAGCGGGGCGGCCAGGTCAACGGGGTTGGAAGTGCTGGCGGCCCAGTTGGCGTCGCCGGAGTAGACGGCCGTGATTACATGCGCGACGCCTGTTGAGAGTGTCACGTTGGAGAGGGTGGCCGCGTTTGATGCAACGAGGGCCGACCCCAGCAAAGCCGTTCCATCGTAGAATGCGACGGTTCCAGTGATGGTGTAGGTTGTGCCGGTGACGGGATTGATGGGGCTGAGGGTGGCGGAGAGCACTTCTGGAATTCCCGGAGTGAGGGTCAACGGCGTTGCAACCAGCGTGTTAACCGTGGCACCCTTGCCGACCACGATGGCAACGGCAGTTGAGGTAGATGCAGTGTAGTTGGAGTCACCCTGGTAAATGGCTTGCAGATTGTGCCCGCCGCCGACCGTAGGAACGGTCAGCGAGAATGTTGCCATGGTGGCGCCTGCAGTGGTGACCAGGCTGGCGGTGGAGTTGGCGATACCGTCGAGATTGAGCGTGACCACACCACTGGGGGGCGTGGTTCCGGCTGGCGGAATGCCAACGGTCATGGTGACGGTAACAGTGATGATTGAGCCGGCCGCTGGTGCCGCAATGGACGGCACAATCGTCATGGCCGTCGTGCTTTTCTGGCTGTTTATCGTAACTGGCGGCGATGTGGAAGCTGCATAAATGGTACTTCCACTGTAGACGGCGGTAATGTTGTTGCCGCCGCTGGCCAGGCCGCCGGTAAGAGTGAGTATCGCCTTGCCACTTGAGTCGAGACTGGTTGTGGACCCAAGATTGGTGCCAGTGGTGGCGTCAGCAAACTGAACGGTCCCCGTGGGCGTGGCACCCGAGCCGACCGCTGTGACAGTCGCGGTGAACGTGATCTGCGCCGATGGGTTGTAAGTGGCGTTTGTGACAACGGGCGCGACGGTGAGGATGACAGCCGAGGCGGCTGTGCCGGTTGCGTCGGGCGTCGCCCACAGGTTGACCAGTTTATCGACGTTCGGTGAGCCGAGGCCGGTGGCGAGGTCGTAGCCGCTCGCGGCGTCGTAACCGATGCTGCCGCTGCCATCGCAGCCAGGACTGGAAGGCGCACACGCTAAACGAGCGTTTCCTTGCTGGACGTCGGTGAAGATTTCGGGCTGGCTGCTTAAGCTGTATAGATGCGGGGCCAGATTGCCCTGCGGCCCATATTTCTGCGCAAGGAGCGCGGAGATACCGCCTAAGATTGCTGCCGCCGCACTGCTGCCGCCACTGCGGAAAAGAGTGCAACCGTCCGCTTTAGATGAGCCACTGAAACAGAAGGCTAGCCCGCGACTGAAGACAGAGTCGAGGGCCGTTGGCAAGCTAAGGTCGGGCAGGAGTCGGCCTTTCGCGAATTGCGAAATCCCGGGCTGCCATCCGGGTGATGTGTGAATGGCGCTGGCGCCCCCGCCGCTGGCGTAAGTTGCATCGGCGGGATTTGTGGGCGACCATGCGGCGAGACCGGAAGCGGTAGAGGAGTTGAAGGTCACAGCACCGACTGCGGTGTTCCACGGCGTGGACGCGAGAGCGTTGACGGCGTAACCGGTGGTCACTTTGCCGCCACTGCCGGCGGCGTGGCAGGCTGAGGCGCCGCTGTCTCCGGCCGCTGCGATGATCGAGATGCCCTGTGCCGCAGCCTGCCGGTAGAGCGCGGAATAGAAGGACTGGTGGGTTTCGCCCAACGACGCTTCGCAGGCGGAGAAGCCGACAACAATGGTGTGGGCCAGATTTTGACCGATGAGCGACGTGAGGGACAGATCGACGCCGTCGGTGGCCGACGTGGTCGCAGCGGGCGCGATAAGGATGCGCGCGGCGGGCGCGGCTGCTCCGGCCCAGGAAGCGGAGAATTCAGCCGAGGCTTGATCCGTCGTCATGCCAGGATCGGCCCCTCCAGGAACAATTAGTACTGGATTCTCGGGCAGGCCGAGAGCCGACCGGAAGGCTGCGATGTCCTGCGGCTGAATGTTGCTGCGAGTAGCGATCGCGATTGTCTCGCCTCCGCCACGCGTCCCTGCGGAGTGGATAGTGTCCAGATGCAGGAGCTGTGCAATGAGCGCCGGTGTGAGCGCTTCAGCGTTGACGATTGAAGTTTCGGCGAACAGTGCGGAAGCGGTAGTGTTCACTCGCTGGGGTTCAGTAATGGCTGCCGCAGTGAGTGCGCCATCGAGCGAAACCAACCCGTGAACGAGGGGACGAAGGGCGGCCGGAACAGAGATGCCGCTAGCAAGCGCTGGACGCGTACCATTGGCCATTACATAGGAATGAACCGGCGCACGAAAGGTAGCCTCAACTTGCGCCGTTGTGCCGGAGAATTCGATCCACGCGCGGCTCGCAGGCAACGGAGCAACCATGAATCCCGCGCCTTGCAGCCACGCAACCACAGAGTTCACATCCGCAAGAGAGTTGGCGTAGGAGTCGGCAAATTGGCCGGGCGTGAGCCATTGGTGAAACGCGCAGGAGCCGGGATTCTGTTGATTGCTCAGTTCGGCGTCAAGGGCAGATTGCTGTGCCGCAGACGGCTCCAGCAGGAGGAGCATTCGATCCAGGTGCATCCCGGCTGGTGCCACTCCGAGGTCGAGGGATACACCAGGCAGAGGCGGTTTGCTGGCTGGCACAAACACCGCAGCACTGGAACGCCAATCGCCCGCGACGCGAGATACAGGAAGACCCGCTAGGTCGGGCCGCGCACAGGGCACCCCGCCAGACTGCCCCGCCGCTTGGGCTAAGCCGGTCGCGGGCCACTGCGCAGCGGCTGCCATGCCCAGCGCCATTGCTAGCGCCAACGGCAGGCCGAACCTTTTTTTCTGTGCCATGTTCCTCTTTTGTACACCAAGCGCTGCCGAGCTGGCCGCTCTCCTGCAACGCTGGAGGGGATCCTCTTAATCTTCAGCCATCGGGCAGTCCTTTTCCCTCACCCGTTTGGGTCAGGGAATGCGCCTCTACACTATTTGGCCGATTGTATCGCGCCAGCCATGCATTGCAGCGGCGCATCGCCGGTGCCGAAGGGGGTTCTCTTGTATAAGGACGGGGACGCCAACACAAGAAATGGAATCGGCCGACAAACGGAGAGCGCAGATCCTCCATTTGCCGGCCGCTTTCCTGCTTAAGACGGCTTACGCCTACTGTTGGATTCCAATGTCGGACAGCACCTTGGGCTTGGCCTCGTCGACCGCCAGCAGGTTGTGGCACGCTGCGCAGTCATTGGTGATGGAGGACTTGCCGTCCCTGGTGGCGTGGTCGCCGTCGTGGCATCGGAAGCATCCGGGGTAATTCATGTGGCCGATGTGGTTGGGATGCGTTCCCCAGGTCACTTTCATTTCGGGGAACACGTTGTGCGTAAAGATCGCAACCAGCCCCTCGCCAGCGGCCGTGATCTCGGCAGCCTTGCCGGCGTAAACGTCGGGGTGCTCGGACTTGTAGAACGCGGCGAGCTTAACTGGAATCTTTGCGCTTGCCTCTTCGCTGGTGGCGTAGTCACCCTTGAGCAGTTCGAGTGCTTTCTTGTGAACCCACGGCAGATCGGGGCTGACGGCGCCCTCAGCCATGGCACGATTCAGCGCGTCTTCGGCGGTCTGCATGGTGTGGGCGGCGCGATTGTGACAGTCAATGCAATCCATCACGCGGCGTTCGCCCTTGGGCATTGCAACCTTGAGTGCAGACGCGGTGAATACCGTCTTCGATCCGTCCGCATTGGTTCTTTCCACCCACGGGATCGCGGTTCGCGTGTCGTCAGTGTCGATGTACTCAATGTGGCCAAGGTGGACGCCATGAATGCCGGTGAGGTGGGAGAGCGAATCGCGGCCACCAAGGTGCAGCACCACTACGCTCTGCGTCTCGGTGTTCTTTTCGTCGTCACCAAAGTTTGACTTGACCAGCAGCTTTTCGCCGACAAAACGGGCCGGCGTGTGGCAGCCCTCGCAGATATAGCGCGCGGGACGCAGGTTCCTCACGGGCGATGGAATTGGCGTGGGATAAGTGGGAATGAACCTGGGCGCGATCCCGCTCAAAGGTCGCATCGATACTTCCAGGAGTTGCTTCGTGCCGTTGACCTTTGCCTCAAAGTACGAAGTAGCGCCGGAACCGATGTGGCAGTCAGCGCAGGCCACGTGGGAGTGAGCGGAGACCTGGTAGGCGGCGTACTCGGGGTGCATCACATGGCACGACTGACCGCAGAACTGCGGCGAATCCATGTATGCCGCGCCGCGATAGCTGGCCACCGACACCACCAATAAATTGACGATGGTGGCGATAAGAACGATGTCCAGGCCGTGACGGAAGACGCGGTCATTCAGATCGACCTTGGGAAACACGGACGGGATCTGACCCGCCTTCTTGAGCCTGCGGCGACGCTGGAAAACTCCCACGGGAATGAGCGCGAGCCCGAGGATAAACAGCGCTGGAAGGATGAGGAAGAAAATGAGGCCGAGGTATGGGTTTTCGTTCGAGCGTCCAAACAGCTCGAAGAGCCAGTACCCGACCATGGTTGCGCCGGCTGCGGTGGTGATCGCGCCCCCGGCAAGACTCAAGGGATTGTTGCCGAAGAAAAGCGCCGGCCGCACCCACTGTTGGCGGAATCTTTCAAGAAACGGCAAATTGCCCCCCAAAAAATGGTCGTGGAATGAACGGCCCGCCACCGGGGCGGGCCTTGAATTGCAACTGCAACCTGCCGTATGGCTATTTCAGTGTGCGGAAGTACGTGACCGAGTCCTTGATCTGTGCCTCGGTCAGCTTGGGTGATAGGGGCTTCATCTTGCCTTTGCCCTTGGTGACGGACTCG
>JANXQR010000667.1 GCA_025353435.1 Acidobacteriota bacterium
CGCAGGGCCTTCGAAATGATCTTGTGGGATTCCGCACCGAGTGAGCGGCGGATGGCATTGCCGCCCAGCGGAAGCACCAAACCGGTGGTTTCGCGCCACCAGACACCCAAGTCGATGACCTTGTAAAGTCCGCTGGATGAGTAGGTTAGCTGGCCTTCATGAATGATGAGGCCGGCATCGAATCTTCCCGCAAGAATGGCGGGAATGATCTCATCAAATGGGACAACTTCGGTTTCGATATTGGGATTAAAAACCTTGAGGGCGAGATAGGCGGTGGTGAGCGTGCCCGGGATGGCGATGCGGATCTTGCCGAGGTCGTCAGTGGTCAGTTTGCGGCTGGAAACAACCATTGGCCCGTATCCTTCTCCAACGGAGCCGCCGCAACCCATAAGTGTGTAATTCGACTGGACATAGGGGTAGGCGTGGAAGCTGATAGCCGAAACGTCGAAAAAGGCTTCCGTCTGGGCGCGGCGGTTAAGGGTTTCAATGTCGCAGAGTGTGTGGGTGAAGCGGTAGCCGGGCACACGGATTTTGTTCGTGGCCAAGCCGTAAAACATGAACGCGTCATCGGAGTCGGGGCTGTGAGCGATAGAGATTTCGCGGATGGCGGCTGCGGCGGGTGCAGGCTCAGATTGCTGAATACTCACGGATTGCAGAATTCCTTTCGGACGAACTAGACGGGGGTGCGCGCCGGACGAAGGCTAGACCACTCGTAGCCCAGGGCGGCAGCCACGGCAACCTTGAGAGCGTCGCCGGGGAGAAAGGGAATCACAGCCTGGCTGAGCACTGCGCCGAATGAGGCATGGGTGAGAATGCTGAGCCAGACGGCCCCGACAGCGAGGATGATGAGGTTGCCAACGGCCGCGCTGAGGACTGCCCAGGCCAGGCTGTGTTTGGCGGAGCGCCACAGGGAGGCGATCGCGTAAACGGCAAAGGGATAGGCCAGCAGATATCCGCCGGTAGGTCCGAAAAGGTGGGCGATGCCGGGTAACGCACCGGCTGATGGGGTAAAGACCGGCAGTCCGGCGGCGCCTTCCATCAGGTAGGCAGTCAGCGTGGCGGCGGCCAGGCGCGGGGCGAGCACCAGGCCGAGAAGCAGCACCGCGAACGGCTGCAGTGTGAGCGGCACGGGGGTAAAGGCAAGCGGCAGATAGACGTGGGAACTGCCTGCGACAAGCGCGCTACCCCCCAGGATAATGAGGAGATTGCGCAATCCTGAAGACAGCGCGGGAAGGGCGGTGGACGTTTGTTCCAAGTGCGTCTGCTGGTTCAAGGCACTTCCTCCGTTTCAACTTCCACTTCTTCAATCGGGCCCGGTACCAGCGTCTTGCGGCGTTTTCTGCGCTCCTGCCAGATGTGATGGGCCAATCCCGCAGACGCGAACAGGAGCGCCACTATCGACACGAGGAGTGCGATCATCAGCCAGCGCATGAACGTTCGTCTGCTTCCAATCGGCTGATCCTGACGCTTTTCCCGTGCGCAGGATCAAATTTCGCGCCATCCGGCGGTCGTGCAGGGAACATGCCAAGCGTGATCCGGGATGACTCTGTTTCGGGCAGCAAAATGAAGACCGCTTTCGCCAAGGATACCAGACACCCTCCTCCGCCGCCCTATCACGAAGGGGTGGGGTCGAGGCGGGTTGAGCTGGTCCAGGGTCGAGGTCAAGTCTGCTTGAGGCTGGATTTCATCCAGGCCAAATAGGCTTCGCTCCCTGACTCGACGGGCAACACCAGGAATTCGGGAGTGCTGTAGCTGTGCAGGGCGAGCAGTCGGGCTTGGAGGGCGCCCAACTGGGCGATGTCGGTCTTGATCAGCAGCATGGTCTCGGAGGCGGATTCCACCGCGCCCTGCCAGTGATAAATGGATTCGACTGTCGGGATCAGCGTGGCGCATGCGGCCAGCCGCTCCTCGACGAGGGTGCGGCCCAGGGTGCGGGCTTCATCAACGCTGGCGGCAGTGGTGAGAACGATACGGGCGGACGTGTTTGATTCCAACAATTCCAACATAGATGGCCTCATTCCCATTGTGCGAGGATGGTGTGCCCGGGAACCAGCATTTGCTGAAGTGCGTGGCCCGCGCATCGAAGTTATGATGGATTTTGCAAATTGCACGGGCGAGGCTTCGCCCCCACACAAAGGAGCAGCAAGATGGCGAGTGCGATCAAGTTTGGCACGTCGGGCTGGAGGGCCATTGTGGCCGAGGACTTCACGCTGGCGAATATCCGCCTGGCGGTGGCCGGCATTGCCGAATACGTGAAGACGCAACCCGCGCCGCACCGCGTGCTGGTGGGCCGCGACCCCCGCTTTTTGGGCGAGATGTTTGTCGCCGAGGCGGCGCGCGTGCTGTCTGGTGCCGGAGTTACGCCGATTGTGATTCCCGATGCTGCGCCGACCCCCGCTATCAGCCATGCGGTGCGTACGCTGAAGACGTCCGGCGCGCTCAATTTCACGGCGTCGCACAATCCGCCGGAGTACAACGGCATCAAGTACTCGACGCCGGATGGCGCGCCGGCGCTGCCCGAGGCCACCAAGCAGATCGAGGCGGCCGTGAACCGGATTGCGGAGAATGGAAACAAGATTCCCGTGGCCGATCCGCCGGCGGGTGGATTCGAGACGACCGACGTGAAGGAGTCGTTCCTTAAGAGGCTGGCGGAGTTGGTGGACCTGAAGGCCATTGCGAAGTCCGGCATCAAGGTTGTATTTGATCCATTCTGGGGAGCGGGGCGCGGCTACAGCTGTCACATTTTGCGCGAAGCCGGCGTGACGGTGGAGACGGTGCATGACTACCGTGACGTGCTGTTTGGCGGGCATGCGCCGGAGCCGGACGACCATCTTCTGGGCGCGTGCAAGGCGAAGATGAAAGAGACCGGCGCGGCCATTGGCATTGCAACGGATGGCGATGCCGATCGCTTCGGCATTGTCGACCAGGACGGGACATTCATTCAATCTAACTACATCATCGCGCTGCTGTTTGATTACCTGGTGGAGACGCGCGGCTGGAAGAACGGCGTGGCCAAGAGTGTGGCCACCACGAACCTGGTGAATGCCATGGCCGACTATCACAAGGTTCCACTGTACGAGACCCCGGTTGGCTTCAAGTACATCGGCGAACTCATCATCGCGGACAAGATTGCGATTGGGGGTGAAGAGTCGGCGGGGTTGACGATTCGCGGCCACGTGCCAGAAAAGGACGGCATTATCGCCGGTCTGTTGGTGGCGGAGATGGTGGCGCGGCGCGGCAAGAGCATTGGCGTGCAGCTTCGGGAAATGTTTGGCAAGGTTGGTTCCTTCTATCCGGTTCGCGAGAACTTCCACTTGACCCCGGAGCAGAAAGCCCGTTTCACTGAGAAGTTGAAGGCCGATCCAACCGAACTGAGCGGGCGCAAGGTTTCGAGCGTGGTGCGCACCGACGGACTGAAGCTGGTGTTGGATGACGGATCGTGGGTGTGCTATCGCCTCTCCGGCACCGAGCCGGTGGTGAGGGCGTACACCGAGGCCCGCAACGAGGCGGACATGGAATCGCTGAAGAGGGCCGCCGAACAGTTTGTGATGTCTTAAAGCGTTGGAATTTGGAACGGGGAATCATGCTGGAGCAATTAGACGAAGGGTTGGAAGCACCAAAGAAGAAAGCCGCACCGAAGCCATTGCGCGCGCGAGCGCTAGACTGGAGCCTGCGCATGTGGCGCCCCGCGGTCACGGCCGTGATGGTGGCGCTGGCGCTGCTGCTGGGCTGGCATGTGGTGAACGGAAAGCACGGGCTCTCTGCGTGGCATCAGAATCGGACTCAGGACAAGGAACTGCACAAGGAAATAGGCGACCTGGAGCAGGAGAATGCGCGGCTTGCAGTGCGGGTGGAGAAGCTCAAGTCCGATCCCAACGCGATTGAGCATGAGGCGCGCGAGAAGCTGCACTACGCCAAGGCTGGCGAGGTGATTGTCGACCTGCCCACGGCGCCGAAGCAGCAATCCGCGAAATAATTCCCTGCGCAGGCCCGAAGCTGAAGTCGGCGAGCTCTGTCAAAAATCCACATGCGCGCGCACCGAACCGACCCACGCTGGTCCGCGATCGCGATTGTAGCCGGGATTGTTGACGTGCTGCACGTCGAGCGAGTAGAACAGGCCGCGCCAGGCGTGCCAGTTGTAGTAGCTCTCCGCGATGTTTTCGCGGCCGTAGTTCAGCCCTCCATCTCCAAGCAGGAAACCGAGCCCGCCAAGGCGCAGGTAGTTCTGGTGGTCGCGCTTGATGGCGTTTGAGACGAAAACTGCGCCGGCTTTGTCCACAGGTCGGTGGAACCGCTTCATGGAATAATCGCCGCCAAATTCCACAGTTTGGTCGACCTCGGTGTATGCGAAGGACTCGTGCTGGCCCTCATTCCATCCAAAGCGGCCGAACACGCGCAGGTTATCAGCGATCTCTTGTTGCGTGTTGTAGCCGAATCCGTACTTGAGCGCGCTGAAGTGTTCGTGGGCAACGATGTTTGGCGTGGCATCAGTACCGGCGATGTAGGCGTTGACGGCTTCGCGGTAGACACCCATGTGGGCGCGGTTAGCGTAGAAGAGAATGCGCGTGGTGCCCTTGCGCTGCTTGAGCAGACTCTTGCGCAGTTCGAATTCGCCGTTTTGCCCGTGGGCGCGGCTCAAGGCCCAGTCCATGTCGATGCCGTTGGCAACGACGGGCATTGCGAACAGGCCATAGCGCAGGGTCCACGACTTGTCGTCGTATTCGGTCATCGCGCCAACTGTGTAGCCGCGCGTGTCGGCGGCGTAGTCCCATGCACCGTTGTTGTCAACGGTCCAGTTCATGAACTGCAGATGGCTGTCGGAGCCAATGTCATTGAGGTCGAAGAAGTCCGGCAGCGTCATCTTGCCGATGCGAAATTCGATGCGCTGCTCGGGCACTTCCGGGGCGAGCGCAAAGAAATTCGCAGTCTGAGAAACTGTTCTGCCGGTGAGGCCGATGACCTGGTGAATTCCGTATCGCGCGATGTAGGGAGTACTGCCAAGATTTGGGTTGCGCACCACATCGAGGTTGGTAAATCCGGCAAGGCCCAGCGCCTGGCTCAACCCACGGCCACCGGCAGACTCCATATCAAAGATCAGGTCAGTGTTGTAGCGAATAGATCGCGTTGGTCGCATCGCCGTGTAGAGCGTGCCGGTCATGGACGTCTTGTATTCAGCCGAGTTGCGAAAGCTGTTCGGTCCCTCATGCGGCGAATGAAAGGGAATCCGCCCTTGAAAGATTATGTTTGCCTGGCCGGAGATCCAGTAACGGCTGTTTTCGGCGCGGGGAAGCATGGTCAGGACGGGGTCGGCTGGTTCCTGGGCTCGGCAGACGGTGGCAAAGATCAGGAAAGCGACGAAGGCCCCAACCCATAGCAATCCAGACCCGAAGCGGCGGGGGTGGAGCACACGGGTTGGCGTATGATGGGTCAGAAACGATACCCCCACTCACTAGATACCATACCGGGGGAGGGTATTGTCAATCGAGGATAACCATGTCCCACCTGGAACGCGAAACAATCAAAATGGTGCAGCGGGTGCGCAAGATGCGCGGCCAGCTCGACGCCATCGAGCGGTCGTTCAATAGCGGCGGCGACTGCGGCGACCAGTTGATGCTGCTGGCCGCGGTGCGCGGTGGCGTGAATGGCCTGATGGGTGAAGTGCTGGAAACTCATATTCGCTTTCACCTGACGGACGGCGCCAAGGAACAGATTGCCCCGGAACTCGCCGAAGACCTCATCGACCTGGTACGCGCTTATCTCAAGTAGGCACCTGCGGCGCGGTCGCTTGCTTGGCACATCGTAAGCGGCGGGGGGCTCGCGAATTGTTGACGTGGGATTGATTCCCTTGCCGGCGGCGCAAGAAATACACGCGGAACGCAGTGCGGTCCGTTCTTACATTGGATGCATGTAACACATAGAATGAGTTGGAGCCTAAGCGCCGGCAGGTGCGCGCATGGCGTCGAGTGACGTGGTCAGGTTAGTGGCGAGCGTCTGTTGCGTTTCTTCTCCGAGCTTGGCGCCCTGGCTGGTCAGATAGAACACATCGATTGCCGTCTCGCCCTCTGTGTCGATCAGGGCGACCTCGATGTTGCAGGCTTGAGAACTCAACACCAGCGCGATCTGCCGCAGGAGTCCGGGAACGTCCTGAGCCACAACCTGCAGCAGCGTGGAGTGGCTGGAGGAATCAGAATCGAATTGCAGGCGAGTAGAAACTTCCAGCTTGATATTCGCTGAGTGATTCACGTGCCGGCGCGCTTCCAGCAGCTGTGCGACGGGAATTTTCTGCGCCACAACGTCGTGCAAATATTCGAGGAAGCGCTCCTTCTCGCTTGGATTTAGCTCCAGGGTGCGAAAGATATCCGTGAACTGGAAGCTGTCCACCACGACTCCGGCGTCGTTGGAAAAGGCGCCAGCCTTCACAATATTCATGCCCCAGGCAGCGAGGGCGCCGGCCACATCGGCAAATAAGCGGGTGCGATCGCGCGCGATGACGGTGAGGTCGAAAAGCTGCCGCTGCGGTCGCAGGTCCAGCTGCACGGGATCGTTATCGAGATTTGTGGCGAGCTGAAAGTGGTTGCGGATGTGTTCAGGAAGGCGCGTTTGCAGGTAACGCTGCGGCAGCCCTTCGAGGAAACTCCCCAGCGCGTCGTACTGGCTGGCAGGCACCATCGATCTGAGGCGATTCAGGAGCGTGGGATCGATTGCAGCGTGATAGCGAATCTCGTCCACGCTGCGGTCCATGTAGTTGGCCGTCGCCATGTAGAGCTGCCAGAGATTCTCAGCTTTCCACGGCGTCAACGCATCGGGATTGACGGCCTTGATGTCCGCGTACGTAAGGAGCGTGAGCATCTTCAGCAGGGTGGGGTTGCCAATCTTGTCAGAGAATCCGCGAACATTTTCCAGGTCGAAGATATCGCGTCGCAGCGAGTTCGACATCTCGAGGTGCTGCTTGATCAGTCGCAGAACTGTCTCGCGTTCTTCAGCATCAAAGTCGAGACGCGCCATAAAGCTGTCGGCAAGTTCAACACTCTGCGATGTGTGCTCGCCGGTCCGGCGGCCCTTCCCTGTGTCGTGCAGCAACAACGCCAGCAGGAACAAATCGAGGCGGTCGATCTCAGGGAGCAACTGCGCCAGGCGCTGTTCGTAATCGTGCGCAGGCTGGCGCAGGCCGTGCACGTTGTCGATGGTTAGGAAGGTGTGCTCGTCGACCGTGTAGCGGTGATAACTATCGCGGATAACCAGTGCATCGATGCCGTGGAACTCCGGCAGCAGCATCTCAAGTACACCGAGTGCGTGCATGGTGCGAAGTGAATGAGCGGCGTGTGGCCCCAGCAGCACTTCTCGCAAACTGTTCCACAGGTACGGACCTTCGGGCACATGAATCGCAAGCGCTGGCAGCGCGTCGGTAATACGATCTTCGGCAGCCTGCGAGAGCGTGTAACCGTGCGTCGCCATGAGGGAGAAGATGCGAAGGATTGCGGCCGTGTCGCTGAATTGCGCTCCTGGAAGGATGTCGATGCGGCCCTGATCGAGCACAAAGTCGGTGCCGGCAATCGGTGTTCGGCGGCGGCGGAACTGGCGATAGAAGCTGACCGGGGCAGGGAGGTTTTCCATCAGCAGCGCGGCGCGGCGATAAATGACGCGCGCATGGCGGTAATAGGTGCGCATCCAATAGGCGGGGTCTGCGGTGCCGCGGGTTTCAAGGCCGATGGAGTTCGCCGCGGCCTCATCCTGCGATTGCCAATCGAGCGAATTGTCGTCGCGCCCGTGACGAAAGTGAAGAAAACATCGCGCCGCCGCAAGAAAGTCGAATGCTGCTTCGGCATCGCCACGAGCGCTTTGGAAGACGCCGCCGCGTTGTCGCGGCCACTCGCGCGTCTCCTTCAAGTGGAAAAGAAGGGCGAACCAAACCGCCAAGTGATAGTCGCGCAGGCCGCCGGGGCAATCCTTCAGGTTGGGTTCAAGATGAAAAATGGTGTTGCCGAATTTGGCATGGCGCGCACGCGCAATCTCGCCCAGCTTTTGCGCAATCGTGTTCCACTCGCTAAGGATCAGGCCCGGCAGGATGGTCTGGTGCAGCTGCTGGTAGAGAGGGAACTGGCCGGCAAGGAAGCGGCGGTCCAGCGTGGCCAGGGTGAACTCAAGGTTGTCCGGATCGAATCGCCCGGCCTCCTTGAGAGTGCGCGAACATGGGCTGGCGCGCAGGCCGATGTCCCACATGCCCTGAATGATTGCTCGTACTGCTTCGCGGGCCTGTACCTCGGTCTTCTCATCCGCAAATGCAAACAGCACATCGACATCGGAGTACGGAAACAGATCTTTGCGGCCATAGCCACCGAGTGCCAGCAGCGATACGTTGTGTCCAGGGTTGCCGCTGAAGGCACGGCGCCACATTTCAATCAAGATGCGATCGACCACGGCCGAGCGCCGGCGGATCGCAGCCGTGCCATCGCCGGTGCGTTCGTAAGTCTGGCGCACAAGCGCCATCTCCCGAAGATACTGCTCCCGTAAATCGTCAACGGCGATTGTGATTGGATTCATGTGTAATTTGAGTGCTTTGCCGGAGCAAAAGAATGTTTATCCAGAATACGCGATGTTTGAGCCAAAGGGGAGATTTGACAGAAGTTGGCGCGAAAGCAAACATCCTCGGGCAAGCCAGACTTGGGCCGGAATGTTGAATGTGTGGCAATGGAGAAACCAGGTTTCACGTGAGCAAGCGAGCAGGTGCAACCTCTGATAAACCAATGAATTGCTCGAATTTGCGATGGCTTCTGTCTCAATCGAGAGCCCGGAGTTACAATCCGTCTTCACCTCGATTTTGGTTTCCATACGGAGTGTCGCCATGAAATGCATGCAGATTGCTCGCGTTGCAGGATCAGCCGCAGTCGTTCTAAGCCAAGCGTTGTCCTCTGGCGTGTGCCAGTCCCAAAAGCAGTCAGGTCAGCAACCCGCCAGACCCGAAATCAAGATCCTCGACAATCCGAGTGGGGGGCAATACGCATTCGGGGCGCTGACCAGCCAATCTAACAAGGCGGATGCGCTGGTCTACATGTTGCACCAGGTGCACGGCAAATTTGGCGACAAGCCGCAGGTTGGGAAGCTGTTTCAATCGCGCGACGGCAGCTCGCTGGCAACGTTCTTCACGTTGAATGCGAAGAACATGGGCGGTCAGCCTCTTGCGGGGCTCCTAATCATCACCCAGCACGGAAATGCCGTTCCGCAGATGGGCATTCTGTACGACTACGCGAACCGTTTCGTGAACACTGAGCCGGCCATGCTGAAGGCAGTCTCCTCAGCCTGGCAGGGGGCTGGATCGCCGTCGCCCTCGGGTGGGTCTTCAGCAGCGTCCCAAGGGCAGGTTGCTGCGGCACCCAAAAGTGGCCCTGAGCCACTCACCATGGTGACGGGGGGAGATCGCAGCGCGGTGATCGGGCTACCCGCAGGCTGGCAGCTTGTGGACCTTCACGGCGGCGGGCAGTTGACGGCGGAGGGGCCTCATCACGAGATGGTGCAAATGGGAATTCTCTATCAGCAAATCATCGACCCCTCCCGGCCGAATCAATTCGCCGGAGTGCCCCACAACGGCCCCCAACTGGTCTGTCCCATGACGAGGGACCTCTACTCGGCGTGGGTGAACGTGTCGAATCAGGCGCGCCGCAATAGGGGCCTGTCCCAGGGTACCTACACACTGATCAGTGCCAAGAACATCCCCGGGGGTAACGTCGGAATCGCTCCGGTTCAAGCCATCTACACGGTGGATTTTCACGATGGCGTGGGGCCGCGCAAGGGGAGCGCCGGCATCTTTCCTTACTCGCCGATGGGGTCGGCGGTGTGGGCAATGAATGTGAGCGCATCGAATATTCCCATGCAATACGCTGACGCCGAGGAAGCCACGCTTATGGCGGTAATTCACTCATACAGCCAGGACGCCAACGTGATCGCGCGTGAGGGGCGAGCCGACCTTGGCCGCATTCAACGACAGGCGGAAGCAAACCAGGCTCAGGCCAATGCCATCAACCAACGTCGCGAGCAGAGCAATCAGGCATTCGACACCCACATGAAGGGTTTGAACCAAAACAGCGCCGACTTTGATCAACACATGGGAAACATCGACTGGCAGAGCAAGATCACACAGGACTACATTCTTGATCGTTCCGTCGTAAAGGATCTTGACTACGACGGCACTGCAACCGTCGGCAACAGGTTCGCAGACGCTCTCGTGAAGGGCAATCCGAACCGGTTTGAGATCGTGCAGAATCAGGACTTGATCCGCGGCAGGGACTATTGAGCTGCACCCATCGTCACATCAGGCGCCCGCGCGAAGATTATTACAGTGCCGTTTCGCCTCGCTCGTCGTTGCGGATGCGGATAGCGTCCTCGATCTTGCTGATAAAGATCTTGCCGTCGCCGATGCGGCCGGTGCGCGCCGCGCCGATTATGGCCTGCACGGCCTTTTCTTTCAACTCTTCGGTAACCACCAACTCGATCTTGACCTTGGGGAGAAGATCGACCGTATATTCGCGACCCCTGTAGAACTCCGTGTGCCCCTTTTGCCGGCCGTGGCCGCGGGCCTCCAGAATCGTCATGCCTTCGATGCCTGCTTCCAGCAGCGCATCTTTTACCGCATCCAGCTTTGAGGGCTGGAGAACTGCTTCGATCTTGACCATGTGTACAGAGCCTCGGTTGACAGCCTATCAGGCCGGGTGGGTTGGCTGGCCACTCCGGATTGATCTTTTCTCATTCATGTATCAGTTATTGAAATCGTAACCTTCTTCGCCGTGCTGGGAAAGATCGAGTCCCGTGTTCTCGTCGTCAGGCGATACGCGCAAGCCGACGATCTTGTCCACGATGAAAAGCAGCAGTAAGGTCCCGACGGCCGAAAGGGTCCAAGCGATGGCAACGCCCGCCGCCTGATTAAGCAACTGGCTCCAATGTCCATCGAGCACGCCCGTAGGGATCGGCTTGCCGGACGCATCGTTCCCGAGGGCCGCGTTGATGGCGCTCACGGCGAAGATTCCCGTAAGAATTGCGCCCAGCGTGCCACCCGCGCCGTGCACGCCGAAGGCATCAAGCGAGTCGTCGTAGCCGAAGCGCGATTTGACCATGAACACCATGAAAAAGCAGAAGCCTCCAGCAAGAAGGCCGATTGCCAGCGCCGACATCGGTTGCACAAATCCGGATGCCGGCGTGATGGCAACCAGCCCGGCAACTGCGCCGGAGATGGCGCCCAGCGCGGTCGGCTTGCCGTTGTGGATCCACTCGGCGATGGTCCATCCAAGCGCCGCTGCGGCCGCGGCAAAATGGGTGTTCACGAAGGCGCTGGTGGCCAGCGGACCGGCGTTGAGTGCGCTGCCGGCGTTAAATCCGAACCACCCCACCCACAGCAGGCACGCGCCAATGAAGCTCAGCACCATGGAGTGCGGCGGCATGGCGGTCTTGGGGTAGCCGATGCGCTTGCCGAGGTAAAGCGCCGTCACCAGCGCGGAGACTCCTGAGGTCACATGGACCACCGTGCCTCCCGCGAAATCAAGGCTCGGAACGCTTCCACCGTTGGCGTTGAGGAACCCGCCGATACCCCACACCATGTGCGCCATGGGGCTGTATACGAGCAGCGACCACAAGGAAAGGAACAGCGCCATTGCACTGAATTTCATGCGTTCCGCGAAGGCTCCCGTAATCAGCGCCGGCGTAATGATCGCGAACATCAGCTGGTAAATCATGTAGGTCTGTTCGGGGATCGTGGGCGCATAGGCGGAGGGCCCGAGCCCAACGCCCCGCAGGAATAAATGCTCGAACCCGCCAACGACTGCATTGCCGTGGCCGAAGGCGATCGAATAGCCCACCACGGCCCACAGAATCGTCACCAGACCCATCATGGCGAAACTCTGCATCATGGTGCTAAGAATGTTCTTGCGCCGCACCAGGCCGCCGTAGAACAGCGCCAGCCCTGGCCCGGTCATCAATAGCACAAGTGCCGCCGAAACCAGCATCCATGCGTTGTCTGCAGAACTCTGCGCATTCTTGATCGACTGCTGTAACGCGTCGATCTGCGCCTGGGTAGCAGGAGCCGATGAGGAAGCTTGAGCCAGGGCGTGCGCCGGTCCGATAACCGCGGCGGCAAGGAGGAGCAGTCTTTTTGTGTTCCGATGCATGAGGTTCCCGATGTCAGGATTTGTCAGCAACAAACTGGAATTACGGATAGATTTCGAGGCGCGAGGGTTGCATTCGCCACAAGGCAGCGGCGCGCAACGGTGTGAGCCCAATCAGAAGAGGTCCTTTAGTTGGATATCGCACGGAGGCGATAAGAATAGCATGAAGGAATTCGAAACTACTCTGGAAAACTCATGCGGTTTGTGCTTGCAATCATCGGTCTGGGACCAGCGAAGATCCATTCCGATTCGCAACTCTTTCTCTGATGGCCCAGCAGCATCGACGAAGATTACGTGAAGGGTAAAAATGAACACAAGGAACACGGCAATTTTTCGCTGGACTCTTGCGGCACTTGCGGTCGGCGTAATGGCCACGCTCGGATGCGCGACGGCACCAGCGGCGCCATCGTGCAAAAAAGTTGTTCTCATTGGCGACGTGAGCGCCGGCAAGGACTGGCAAACAAGCCTCGGGCAGGGATGGGCGTTCCGCTTGCAGCCCATCGGGCCCGCACAGGCTGGCTACAGCGGATGGGACCTGGTTGTCGATCGCGATCAGCCTACCGGCTACCCTGACTCCATCCTGCTGGCCACACCGCCTTACAACTCCATCAACGAGCGCGAGATTGGGACAACATTCGGGCTCCGGGCACAGGACGCAATTGGCTGGAATCCTCGCAGCTTTCACTTTCTCATCGACCCCGCCGCCTTCCACCAGGCGCAGCAATTGTTTCTTTCGCTGGAAAGAGATGGTCAGATGAGCGGGTCGGCTGCCGAGAGCACAACCGCCTCTCGCGACATGAATCGGTTGATGCAATTTGAGAAAGCCAGAGCTGCGGGCGAACTTCGCATCGAGGATTCGCGCTTAATCCCCGGAGTGTCAGACGCCGCTCCGTTCGCTCAAGCCTGGGCGCTGGCTGGCATGCGCACACCGCACCAGATTGTGGCCGCGCCCGATGGCAAATCATCCTCGCGGGGATCGCTGGCCTGGATCCGATTTTCTGTCACGCTCTGGCTTCCGGCTTCGTGGAACCTTCAGCCGGAATTGCACGGAGTCATTGCTGCGTGCAACCCATAGTCGTTCGTCAATTCGCAGGTCAATGGTGCAAGCCAATCCACGAAGAGTTATCATGAAAAACATGGCGGAAATGGTGGAGCGCGATCGCTATCTGTTCGGCAACCTCGAAAGCAGCGCGGCCAATCGCGCCAAGGTGAAGGAAGTCAATTACGGGTTCGAGGAGCCGGAAGGCATCTTTCTCACCACGCTTGACTTCGCCGTCAACTGGGTCCGCAAAAGTTCGGTGTGGCCCATGACCTTTGGCCTCGCCTGCTGCGCCATCGAGATGATGTCGATGGGCGCGTCGCGGTTCGATATCGCACGCTTCGGCGCCGAGGTCTTCCGCCCCTCGCCCCGCCAATCCGACCTCATGGTAATCGCCGGGCGCGTATCGCAGAAGATGGCGCCAGTCATTCGCCGCCTCTACGACCAGATGCCTGAACCCAAGTGGGTTATCTCCATGGGTGCCTGCGCAACCTCCGGCGGCGTGTTCAA
Organism: Acidobacteriota bacterium; assembly: GCA_025353435.1. Lineage (GTDB taxonomy): Bacteria > Acidobacteriota > Terriglobia > Terriglobales > Acidobacteriaceae > Telmatobacter. Next base: position 13,699 of record JANXQR010000667.1, read on the forward strand.
CAACTACGCACTCGTGCAGGGCGTCAACCAGATCATTCCCGTCGACATTTACGTGCCTGGCTGCCCCCCGCGACCTGAGCAGTTGATCTATGCCATCACGCTGCTCCAGGAGAAGATCCAGCGCGAGCCGCGCAGCCTGCTCAAGACGCTGAATGTCGGCTAAGTCTTGGTTTTGCCGTTCCTGTTGCTTCAATCGAGCCCCGAAAAATGAACCCGAAACCTGCCCTTCTGTATCATGAAGATATGCAGGCTGAGACCTCCGCACCCGCCCAACAGCATCCGTTCCGAACCTACGACCCCCGCCTTGAGCCCATTGCGGCCAAGGTGCTGGCAGGCGAGCGCCTCAGCTTTGACGACGGCCTCACTCTCTATGGGACCAGCGACGTGCTGGCCGTGGGCTGGCTGGCCAATCATGTGCGTGAGCGAATGCACGGCGACGTAACCTACTTCAACGTCAATCGCCACATCAACCCCACCAACGTCTGCGTGGCGGCCTGCAAACTGTGCGCGTTCGGCCGCAAGAAGGGCGATCCCCTCGGCTACACCATGGCGCTCGAAGAGGCATGGGAAACCGCGGCCTCAGGCTACTCTGAAGCGGTCACCGAGTTCCACATTGTGGGCGGCTTGCACCCCGATCTGCCGTTCGAATACTTCCTCGACCTGGTCCGCGGACTCAAGCAGCGCTTCCCCAAAGTGCACATCAAGGCCTTCACCATGGTTGAGATAGCGTTCCTCGCACGGCGCGCGAAGCTCACCATTGAAGAGACTCTGATCAAGCTGCTCGAGTGCGGCGTGGACTCCATGCCCGGCGGCGGCGCGGAAATTTTCGCGGCCCGCGTGCGCTCCATCATCTGCGACCACAAAATCGACGGAAATGAATGGCTGGATACCGCGCGCATGGCACACAAGCTTGGCTTTCGCTCCAACGCCACCATGCTCTACGGCCATATCGAGAACGACGAGGACCGTGTCGATCACCTGCTCAAGCTCCGCGCCGTGCAGGACGAAACCGGCGGCTTCCAGACCTTCATCCCGCTAGCGTTCCATCCCGAGAACACGCCGCTCGACCACCTGCCCGTGACCACCGGCCTCACCGACATTCGTCAAATCGCTGTCAGTCGCCTGCTGCTCGACAACTTCGCCCACATCAAAGCTTACTGGCAGATGCTCACGCCAAAAATCGCGCAGATTGCGTTGCGTTTCGGTGCCGACGACCTCGACGGCACGGTGATTGAGGAAAAGATCTACCACGACGCCGGTGCCACCACCCCGCAGGGCATGACGCGCAAAGAGCTTTGCCGCCTAATCACCGAGGCCGGCCGCGTCCCCGTCGAGCGCGACACCCTTTACCACGCCGTCACACGCACTGAAGACAGCTTCGTCGTGGCCGTCTAGTTGGAAGGGACAAGTTAGCGGATGAATGCCTTCGGCCCGGCCGCCGTTCTCGGCCTCATCTTCGGATTCATGTGGGGCATAGGCTGCTCGCTCGCCATCCTCTATTCCATCTATCTCGGCGGATATCGCAAAGGGGTTGAGGAGTCGCTGGCTGAGCGCAAATCCAAACGCTACCTGGGAGCCCTCGAGAAGATCGAAACGAAAAAGGAAAGGGCTGCGCTGCCCTAATCCTGCCGCGCAATCACCCCGCCCTTCATTACAAAGCGCACATGCTCAGTGGCTGAAATATCCTCAAGCGGATTTCCTTTGACCGCGATCACGTCTGCCAGGTAACCCGCCTTGAGTTCGCCGATCTGGCCCTCCCAGCCCAACAACTTCGCGCCATGAAGTAGATCGGCCTGGAGCACCGCCAGCGGCTTCATACCGTACTGCACCATCAGCACCATTTCCCGCGCCTGCGTTCCATGCGGGAAGGGGCCTACATCCGACCCCACCGCATACTGAACTCCCGCGGCAAGCTGCTTCTTGAACTGCGCGATCTTGTAATCAAGCATGGCGGCTTGGACCG
>JANXQR010000676.1 GCA_025353435.1 Acidobacteriota bacterium
GCGTCGCGGTCGATTTCGAAGATTTGCTCGCCGGGGCGGCGGGTGGCGCGGGGATGGTGCAGGCGGTGGACTGCTTTGAGGTGTCCGAGCGCGAGGTGGGTGTAGATTTGGGTGGTGGAAATGTCGGCGTGGCCGAGGAGGGTTTGTACGCTGCGCAGGTCGGCACCATGCTCGACCATGTGGGTTGCGCAACTGTGGCGCAAAGTGTGTGGGCTGGCGGAGCTGTCGGCCATTTTTACCAGCGACCAGATCCACTGGCGAGTTAGGGGCATGCCTCGCAGGGAGAGGAAGAGGTGCGCGCCGTCGACACGAACGCCGTTGCGGGCGGTGCCGATGCGGGCGAGATGCGGACGGCCTTCATTGAGATAGATCTGGAGCGCTTCGACGGCAGTGCGGCCGATGGGGACGATGCGTTCCTTGTCGCCCTTGCCGCGGACCTGGACGCGCCCTGTGTCGAGGGCAAGATCGCTGGTGGAGAGGGCGACGACTTCAGAGACCCGGAGGCCGCCGGCATAAAGCAGCTCGAGAATGGCACGGTCGCGAAGGGCAGTGCCGCGGGCCTTGGGATGCGAGGCGGCCATGGCGGCGCGTTCCAGCATTTCGTTCACTTCAGGCTCGGCTAGCGATTTGGGCAGGACCTTCCAGGCCTTCGGCGACTCGATGTTGATGGTGGGGTCGTGGTGGATGCGGCGGTCGAGCAAGAGCCACTTGTAGAAGCCGCGCAGGCAGCTCAGTTTTCGGGCGGCGGAACGGGATTCGATGCCGTGCTCGCGGAGGTGCTCGAGGAAGGCTGCCACGTCCTCCTGGGTTGAGGTGAGCAAGACGCCGTGGCGCTGTTCGACAAATTCAGAGAAGGTGCGGAGATCGGAGAGGTAGGCCTCGCAGGTGAGTGGCCGGAGGCCTTTTTCCACGCGGAGGTAGATCTGGTAGTCCTTCAAGAGCATTAAGTTAGAGGGCCCATCCATAGGTCCGATTATCGGCGTGTTTGCAGGGAGGCGATTGGGCCGCGATGCGTTATCGAACCTCGTTCATCACCGAATCAAGTCCGCCAACAATTTTGGTGATGGCTGTTCTTGACGGCTGGGATGAAAAGGGGGAGGGGTCTATCTACGTGGGGCGAGGTATTGGAATAGGGCATGTTCCATCGTGTCGAGGTTCGTCTCGCCATTGAACTCCTGTACGATCTTGCCTTTGCGATTGATAACGAAGGTGACTGGCAGGCCCAGGATACCGCCAAATCGTCGGGCGAGTTTTGCGTCGCCCATGATGACGGGATAATTGACGCCGCGCTGGGCGATGAGGGCGAGGACCGGGGCTTCGTCATCGTCCATGGAGACGCCGATTATCTGCAGGCCCTGCGGGCCGTAGCGTGTCTGCCAGTCGATGAAGCGGGGCATTTCGACTTGACATGGCTCACACCAAGTGGCCCAGAAGGTCAGCAGGACGACCCGACCCTTGAATGCGGCGAGATCGACCTTGTGGCCGTTGATGTCGGTTCGCACCAGGCGCGGCGCGTGCTTGTGCAGGAGCGAGGCGGCTGATACGTCCAAGGATGATGCGCAGAGGACAATGAGGGTGAGAAGGCCGGGGAGTGCGGAGAGTCGTGCGGCGCGGGCCAGCACGGGTTAATGCTCCCTCGGGTATCCCTTTCGCACCCAGTCGTCGCCGAAGTTGTTGGCGAGGTAGAGGACCTTTACCTTGGAGTAGCCGAGCTCGTGAAGGCGCTGAAATGCGGGGCCGACATTGGGGCAGCGGTTCCAGGGACAGCAGCCACAATAGAGCACGATCAACTTGTCCTTGGGGACGGTTGCGACGGTCTTCTCGAGGAGCTGAATTCCTGAGGGCTGCGAGCCGGGGCCGGCGAATTTGGAGCCGGGAATGTGCGCCTCCTGAAAGAAGACGTGGGAGCCGACCTGGATAATGATCGGTGCGCCAGTTCCAGTAGCGAGCAGTTTGTTCAGATCGGCGGGTTGAATCTGCTGATCGGCAGGGATGGTGTTGGCGCTGACGATCGACGGCGCACCCGAAGTCTGTGCGGATGCCGATGAGGTGGAGTTGAATATGGCCAGGACGGCGAGAATTATGACGGAGATTCGAAATGACATGGGTTTCCTCGCAACGCGGAAGCCTCAGCATACAACACGGTTGTGGAATCGGGCGTGAGCGGTGAGGGACATTGACTGAACAAGAATGTGAGATGGGTACCGACATTGCAATCACTGGATTTACGTTTCGTTGACGTGCAAAACTCGAGTCAATGGAAGAGAATGGGGGTAAATGCATTCCCAAAAGAGGATTGAGAAACACGTGACGACGACCGAATTTGAAACGGCCCATTGGACGGCCGAGGAGTTGCAGCGGAAGGTTCTGGAGTTGAAGCCGCGGGTTGCGGTGTTTGATTGCGATGGCACGTTGTGGGACGGCGACGCGGGGTTTGGATTCATGGAGTGGTCGCTGGAACAGGGGCTTGTTTCGCGGTCGACGAGCGACTGGATAGACACGCGCCACCGGGCGTACCGGGCTGGAAGCGTAAGCGAAGTGCAGATTTGCGGCGAGATGGTGCAGATTTACGCCGGTTTGCGCGAAACGGAGTTGCGTGAGGCGGCAGCGCGCTTCGTAAGCGAATTTGTGCTGCCGAGGGTGTTTCCGGAGATTTCGCAACTGGTAGGGGCATTGCGCGCCGCGGGCACGGAATTGTGGGCTGTGAGCTCCACAAATAAGTGGGTTGTCGCCGAGGGCGTGAAGGCGTTTGCGATTCCCGAGGAGCGCGTGGTGGCGGCCGAGGCGGCGGTGGTGGAAGGATTGATCACGAGCACGCTTGTGGATGTGCCGACCGATGAAGGGAAGGCGATTGCACTGCGGCGGGTGGGCCTCGATCGCCCGGATGCGGTTTTTGGAAATTCGATCCACGATCTGGCGATGCTGGAGATGGCGGCGAATGCGTTCCCGATCAATCCTTCGCCGGCGTTGCTGCAGGCCGCGGCGCGCCATGGCTGGGGCTGGTTTCGGCCTGCGGGCGCCGAGGGGATGTTGAGCGATATCGTAGGAAAGTAGCTTTATTTCCGATGAGATGAGGCTGTGGCGGGGTACTCAGTTCGCCACTGTGAACGGGTGGTTGTGAAACCTGCCTTGGTGCTGTGGCAGGTACACTAAAGGCGTGGAAAATCTGGAGCGCGACCTCAATCCAAAGCCCGTCGGTCCGGCTCTTCGTTTTGTTGCTGCGGCCCTGATTGTGCGCGACGGGGAAGTGCTGATCTGCCAGCGGCGTCCTGATCAGCCCATGGCGCTGCAATGGGAATTTCCCGGGGGCAAGATCGAAGCCGGGGAGAGCGCGGAACAGGCCTTGGCGCGCGAATTGGATGAAGAACTCGGGATCAAGGCGACGGTGGGGCCGCTGGTGACGCGGATTCGCCATAATTATCGGCATGGCGGGGCGGTGGATCTGCAGTTTTTCGCGGTGCGGGAGTTTACCGGGGAGTTGGAAAATCGGATCTTCGCGCAGTTACGCTGGACGCGGCTTCAGGAGTTGCCCGAGTACGATTTTCTGCCTGCGGACCGAGGGTTGATTCGGGATCTGGCGTCGGGGAAATTGCTGTAGTCCTATGCCTCACTGCAGACGATCATTCCAGTCTGCGGAATGACAGCGGCCGTTTGACCTTCGTTACGTTACGCATTACACTTGTTCGTGATCGAATCTTTCCGCCACAAGGGGCTGAGACGCCTCTATGAGGACGACGACCCTCGCGGCGTGATGGCGGAACATCTGGTCAAAGTTCGCAACATTCTCGCACGCCTGGACGCAGCGGGTTCCGTGGACGATATGAATCTTCCCGGCTTCGGGCTTCACGCGCTTAAAGGACAGCTACAGGGCTTCTGGGCAGTAACCGTGCGGGCCAATTGGCGAGTAATCTTTCGCTTTATCGAGGGCAATGCCTCGGAAGTCGATTATTTGGATTACCACTAAGGAGGTTTCCCCATGCCGATGAAAAATCCGCCGCACCCCGGCACCGTTGTTCTTAGCGAGTGCATCGAGCCGCTCGGCCTTACGATCACACGGGCCGCGCAGGCCCTGGGCGTGACACGCACCACGCTTTCTGAATTGGTTAACGGCAAGCGTGGGATCTCACCAGAGATGGCCATCCGGCTCTCCCAGGCCTTTGGCGGCAGTGCGGAAAGCTGGATTACGCAGCAGGCTCATTACGATCTTGCACAGATTCCGGCTGGGCGCATTCAGCTCAAACGGCTGGCTGTAGCGTGAATATTATCGGTGCGGCAGGTAAATAACGCCGGTCAACAGACCGGCTATAGGTTTGCGCGGGGGTCGGTGTTGCGGCGTGAACTGCGGTGAGTCGCTAATGGCCCGGCATCATGCCCCACAGCATCACGAATGTCATGCCGATGACGATAATGCTGGTGCCCCAGGCGATTACGTTCCATAGCTTCGAGTTTTTGTAGGTGCCCATAAGGTCGGAGCGATTGATGAGCAGGAGCATGAGGATGATGACGACCGGGAGCAGAACGCCGTTGAGGACCTGCGAGAGGATCGCGAAATTAATGAGCTGGACGTCTGGCAGGACAAGGACGGTGAACGCTCCACCGACAATGAGCGCGGTGTATAGCCAGTAGAAAAACGGCGCTTCCTTGAAGTTCTTGTCGACGCCGGATTCGAAGCCGAGACCTTCGCAGACTGTGTACGAAGTCGACAGCGGAAGGATTGAAGCGGCGAACAGCGAAGCGTTGAAGAGGCCGAAGGCGAAGAGAACGAATGCGTAGTCGCCGGCAAGTGGGCGCATGGCGTCAGCGGCGTCGGAGGCAACCTGAATGGCGCCCATTCCATGGACGAAGAGTGTGGCGGCGCAGGCTACGACGATGAACCAGGCCACGATGTCGGTGAAGAAGCTGCCCACGATCACGTCGAGCCGGGACGCGGCGTAGTCCTTAACGCGGATGCCTTTTTCCACGATGGAGGACTGCAGGTAAAACTGCATCCACGGCGCGATGGTAGTGCCTACGACACCGATGGCGGTGTAGATGTAGGACTTGTCGCGCCACACACTGCGGGGCGGCAGCGTTATGGTTGCTTCAAGTGCATCGTGCCAGCTTGGTTGTGAGAGCACACCTG
>JANXQR010000693.1 GCA_025353435.1 Acidobacteriota bacterium
CGCTAAGCGAAGTCGACTTCGTTACACCTGGCAAAGACGGCGAGTATGGACCGGACTGTTCTTTCTTGTGAAAAAGAGCGGTCTAAAGTACACGCTTGTTCAGGCGAGCAACCATGCCATACAGTCCTGCGAAGGGGCGAACCGACTCGCGACGGTCTTAGTACGCTACCTGACTCGCCAACCGCTCCACTCCTTAGTGAGAAGTGGCCCCGTTCCCCGTCGCAAACATCTGCGGAAGCGTCATCTTCACTTCAACCATATCGTTCGCAATCTCGTGTATTGCCAGATCGCTTTTGTCTCCGAAATGCAAGTGCAGGCGCTTCTCAATATTGGAGAGACCCACGCCCGTTCCACGGCCCCCATTTCCATTCGCAGCCTTCAATCCAACACCACTGTTTCTCACTGAGATGCTGAGCTGGCCGCCCTCTCCCTTTGCTGTTATCTCGATCAGTCCCCCGGTGCTAATGCGCGATAGCCCGTGCACATAGGCGTTCTCAACCAGCGGCTGAAGAATCATGGTCGGTACGAGTGCATCGTAGAGGCGCGGATCGATGCTGATGTCCTGGCGCACCTGGCCCGCCGATCGAATGTCCTGAAGCGATAGGTACATCTCGATGAAGTCCATCTCCTCTCTCAGACAGATCAATTGCCTCGGCCCTCGTTCCAGCGAGATGCGAAGCAAACAGCTCAACTGCTCCAGCATCTTGTCCGCCGCGCGCACATCGCTGTACATCATGCTCGAGATGCTGTTCATCGCATTGAACAGAAAGTGAGGATTGATCTGCATCCGCAGCGCCATCATCCGCGCTTCAGTCACTTCAACTGAAAGCTGCGACATGTCTCTTTCCCTCTGGCGCGACTCCCGGTAATAACCAATCGCGCGTATTGCCAGGAAAGCTCCCCAGAAGACCGCCGTGTTCTCCGCAAATTCCTCGGTGAGGCTGAAATCCAGTCTCTGCCAGAAACTCATTCGGTAGCGACTGACCGGAAACTGCGGAAAACACGCAGCCAGGGCCATTTCGACAACAACGCTCATCAGGATGCTCACTGGGACAATGCGAAACAGGAGATATTTCCATCCTGCTTTCTGCAGGCTGCTTCCCAGCCAGCTCCACAGAAACCAGCAGAACAATCCCCACAGCAGATACTGCAGCTCCCATGCTCCAATCACGGGCAGCAGGTCGAACTGCATCTTTGGATTCCAGGTTCGTGCGCCCACCCACTGTTGAATCGCAAACAACAGGCCCACGATCAGGAAACTACCCACAAACGGGATAGGGCGCATTCCCAAACGTTTTGAGCGACCGAACAACATCTCGATATTCATAGCTGACTCCGCGAGGAAAAGCGGGTTCCGCGCCTTTGTGCGATTGAGGCTCCGATCATATCAGTTCACCGGATCTATCGGCTTCGGGGCAGGTGAGCAGAACTCGATTCGCGTCCCGCTTTAGGAATAATCAACGGCCGCCCTCCCATCGTCACCCAACCTCGCCTACTTCTGCCCCGCAATCCAATCATCAATCCGCGCACTCAGCAAATCCAGCGGCAGCGCCCCTGCATCCAGCACCTGGTCGTGAAATCCGCGGATATCGAACTTCG
>JANXQR010000729.1 GCA_025353435.1 Acidobacteriota bacterium
GGCAGAATGTCCCGCTTCAGCGCCTGGCTCGCCAGAATCTTCGCCTTGTATTCAGGCGTGTACACCAGCCGCTTCTGCTTCTCCGTGGCAATTCCTCCCGGCAGCACCGCGTTCACGCGAATGCCCTTCGAGCCGTACTCGTGAGCAAGTGTCCGGGTAAGTCCGACGATCCCCGCCTTGGCCGTCACGTAAACCGGCAGCCCCGTCGACGGAATCATCCAGCAAATCGAGCTCAGATTAATAATCGACCCGCGGCCCGCCGCCTGCATCGCCGGCAGCACCGCCTGTGCGCAGAAGAAGTAGTGCTTCAAATTCAGCTCGATGCAGCGATCCCACAAATCCGGCGTGACTTGGTCAATCGTGTGCCGCTTGTCGTTGCCGGCGTTATTCACCAGCACGTCCACCGTGCCCAACGCCGCCAACACCCGCTCGACGCTCTCCTTCAGAGCCGCAATGTCGGTCAGGTCGCAATGCAGGTAGAGCGGGGCAGGGCATCCGACCCTCGCCAACTCATCCTGCAGCGCGGTAGCCGGCTCATCCTGGATATCAAGAAAAGCCACCCGCGCGCCCTGCTCGGCAAAGTGCCGCACCAGCGACTCACCAATCCCCATCGCCCCGCCCGTTACCAGCACCACCCGATCTCTCAGGCTCGGATAAATCGCATACTTTGCATCCGCCATCGTTCCAGCGTCTCCCTGTTCTAATCGTTCCAAAACCGCAAAGTAGTCCCAGCGCACTCTCTCTGCGATGCCCATCAATATAACGGCGTTCACGTTGCTCATGTGCGACGCCCTGGCCGAGCCTCCATCGCCGGTCTTAAAATCACGACACTCGGCGAATCAGTAAAGCATTCGGCGCATCACCCATAATCCCATATGATGAGACTGCGTATCACCTTGTGGGTGCATACTTGTCTATAAGTTTGCAATGCGGGATTGCGCCGTTCCCCGGCTTCCCGACGCACTTTGCATCCCCATAGACTAGGTGGGGAACGGCTTGGCTTCCCGGCAGGTTATCTGGTTCGCCGGAACAGCAACACGCAACGCTGTGGTCAGCCCGCCGCCCCGCACGCACAACACGCAAGCTTCGTCTGCGCCAACGCGCGGGCGCCGTTGCGGATCATGAGAACCAATCACTACAATGGTTCTCCACCGAACCGGCAAGAAAATCGGTTTCCTGACGTATCAGTTCGCTCGCACTTAGGGGGTTTCACGCTTATGAAATCAGCACGCTATCCCGGAATCCGGGTCACCGCCAACGGAAATCAGCTCGTCTCATACCATACCGAGACCCGTATCGCCGACGCCGGCGTGTTCTACCCCATAACCCCTTCGACCGAAGGGGGCGAACTCTTCCAGCAGGCCTATGCTGAGGGCCACCTTAATGTCTTTGGCCACAACACCATAGCCATTGAGACCGAAGGCGAACATGCCGCCCAGGGTGGCGCTATCGCCCACTCGGTATGCGGCAAGCGCGTGGTCAACTTTACCTCCGGCCAGGGTGTTGTCTACGGCGTCGAGCAGTACTACCACGCTCCCGGCAAGGGATCCACCATGGTGCTTGAGGTCGGTGCACGCGCGCTCACCAAGCATGCCCTCAATGTCCACTGCGGGCACGACGACATCTACGGCGCCCTCGACACCGGCTGGATCATGATCTTCGGAAAGGACGCGCAGCAGACGGCCGACCAGGCCCTCATTCTCCGCCGCGTCACCGAACTCAGCC
>JANXQR010000737.1 GCA_025353435.1 Acidobacteriota bacterium
TCAGTGGTCAGTGGTCAGTGATCGGTGATCGGTCATCCCAGGTCTGAAAATCCAGACCTGGGGCACCCCTGGGTTAAGTTGCTAACCACTGACGGCCTGAACGCGGTAGAGGACGTGGCGGCAATGGGGGTCGGTTGTGGAGAGTCGGGGATGGTTGAAGTCGTCGGCTGGGTGATGGGTCATGCCGAGCTTTTCCATAACGCGGCGGGAGCGGAGGTTGGCGGGAATGGTAAAGGAGACGACCTCTTCAAGTCGGAGATCAGTGAACGCGTGATGAAGGACAGCGCGTGCGCCTTCAGTGGCGAGGCCCTGGCCCCAGTAGTCGAAGGCGAGGCGCCAGCCGATTTCGACGGTGGGGTTGGTGTGGAGTTTGATGGGCAATTTGAAGGTAGGAATATTGAGGCCGATGTAGCCGATGAAGGCGCCGGTAGCCCGGAGTTCTGCCGCCCAGAGGCCAAAGCCATGGAGGGCGAAGTGAGCTCCGAGGCGATGGATCATGCCGGCGGTTTCTACGGGATTGAGAGTGGCGGGGTAGTGCTCCATGACGCGGGGATCAGCGTTTATCAAAGTAAATGGGGCTCGGTCAGAGAGGCGCCAGCGGCGGAGCAGGAGGCGGTCCGACTGGAGATCGAGTGTCGAGCTCATGGTATGGTTTTGCGTTATCACGGGAATCTGACTATTAAGGATACCGCTAGTATAGGTCTCCGGAGTGTGATCCTGAGCACCTGAGCTTTGTATGGCGAACAAGAAATGCATGGAATGGTGGACTTGGTCAGCGGTGGAGAGCTGGTTCCTCCCCCAAGCCGAGATTGAACGGGGTACCCACTACGTTTGTGGATTGGGGATGGTGGGGCGGTGGGTAGGAGATGAGGCCTCCCGCCCAAGCAGAGCTTGAACGGGGCACCCGCTTTTTTGCAAGGGGTAGAATACTGGCATTTTTGATTGAGCCAAATTTCTGTAAGCAAAGGAATGCCCGATGGACAAGGTGGTGTTGGCGATAGCAACGCTTTTGTGGCCGGTAATTGTGATTGTGGTGATTCTCTTTTTCCGGCCGGCGATTGCGGAGATTATTGAATCGGCCCGATCGCGCAAGTTCGCTCTCAAAATAGGCGGTCAGGAACTGACGATGGAAGAGGCCAACCACGGGCAGCAGCGGCTGATTATGGATCTGCTGATGCAGGTGGCCATGATCGAGAAGAAACTCAACATACGCGATCCACTCGATCATGGGGATACGACGGGAAGTTCCGCGCTGCCGGCGACCCGCGGGGCGAGTATTTTGTGGGTTGACGACAACCCGAAAAACATCAGCTACCTGTTGGAGACGCTGCGGGACCTGGGCATGAAATTGGACGAGGCGACATCGACCGCGGACGGGATGGATTTGTTTTCGTCGCGGCTGTACGACTTTGTGATTTCAGATATGCGCAGGCAGGAAGGGCGGAATCTGAACCAGACGGCCGGACTTGAATTGCTGAAGAAGGTGAGGGAGAAGTCGCCCAAGGTGCCGTTCATTCTTTTCACGGGGGACGGATCGATCAAGGAATGCGGTAAGGTGGCGCGGGAACTTGGAGTGACGGATATGACGTCGTCGCCGACGAGGCTGCTGGGGATTTTGAATGCGGAGACGCTGAAGGCACCGCGGAAATCGGCGCTGGGGAAGTAGGTTTGGATTCGCGAGACTAGCGAAAATGTTGGGTTTGGTGGTGGGGAAAGTTGGTCACCCGCCCTAACAGAGTTAGGACGGGGCACCCACGGAAGTGCGGCCCGTCACTGCCGGGGCGCGGCTCGGCCCTGCTGGTGGGCGAGGCGAAGGGGTTCTGCGATAGTTTGGAAGATGTAGATGTAGGTTTAAAGGAGTTTCGATGC
>JANXQR010000738.1 GCA_025353435.1 Acidobacteriota bacterium
CAAAGGTCTTCAGCTCCTGCGGCGTGCGGTCGGGGCTCTCTAAAACGTATCGATAGACGAGCCCGGATGGGCTCGCAAGCGGCGCAAGAGTCGGAGTAACTCCCGTAGGATAGGTGACCTCGCTAAGCCGCTGAAACACTACCTGGCGCGCAAAATAGTCGTCGGTGCCTTCTTCAAATGTGAGGATTACTTCTGAGAGTCCGTAGAGCGAAATCGAACGCATCACCGACATCTTCGGGACGCCGTTCATCTCCACTTCTGTCGGTACGGTGACCAGGCGTTCGATCTCTTCTGATGCATGGCCGGGCCACTGCGTGATGACCTGCACCATTGGTGGCGAGAGATCCGGATACGCATCCACCGGCATGTGATGAAAAGAAATGACGCCGCCAACAGAAATGAATGCTACCAGTAACAGGATCAATACCCGTTGGCGTAGCGCGAACTGAACGATACGATGAATCATTCCAAGCCGTCCCCTCAGTGTTGCAGCGAATTGGCAAACTGGAGAAACAAACTACCGTCGCCAACGACGCGGTCTCCAACGGAAATTCCTTTTAGGATTTGTATCTGTCCATTCTGGCTCGCCCCCAGTTCCACATCACGCCTGCCAAACTGGTTTGAACCGTTTGCGACGTATGCGAAAGGCTGATTGTTGTCATCGCGCAGAATCGATGAGTCAGGCACAGCAATGACATTTGATAATGAGCCGGCCGCCACACTGACGGTGCAATACATGTCTCTCTTCAGCTTTTCGTCCGGATTATCGACGACGATGCGCGCTTGAAGGGTTCTGGTGTTTGGATCGAGCGCCGGCGAAACGTAGGAGATCCGCCCATGAAAGCTTCCGGGATATGCGTCCGTTTGCACAACCACTTCTTCTCCGCTCTTAACGAAGGCGAGGTCCGTCTGGTAGACATTTGCGAGGACCCACACCGTGCTCAAGTCGGAGATAGTAAAAGCCTGCGTTTGGCCCGCCTGTACTACCTGACCGGGCGCGACAAGCCGCTCCACCACCTGGCCGCTTATTGGCGCGAGCACCGGAATTTGCGCCGATGAAGGACTCTTCGCCAGGTCGGAAGGATTCTTGATCCCGAGAATTTTCATCCCCTGTTCGGCCGCATTCAGATCCGCTTGAGCCTGGTTGCGGTCGGACTCGGCCTGTTCCAGATCGCGTTCGGCGACGGCATGATGCTGATAAAGCTCCTGTGCGCGGGAATAGTTCTTTTGCGCTAGACGGAATGAGTCTGCCGCTTTCAAATATGCATTCAGCAACTGCGAGTAATCGGGACTGCTTACGTCGAGCATTGGCTGGCCTGCTTTGACATGCTCACCGGGTACCACCAGAATTCGGCTCACAGGACCGCCAACTTGAGTAATTACCGGCGTGGTATTGAAGGCGTTGTAGGCCACACTCCCAGTCAGCCGCAGCGTCCGCCTCAAAGTGGTCGGCGCCACCGTCACCACCTGCACGTGTGACATCTGGTCTTGCGGAATGGTGAAGAGCTGCGGAGTGGCGGACTTGGAGGCGTTTGCAGAGAATGAAGTCATCTGACTCGCCTGGTCGCGATCGTTTGAGTGGCACGACGAGAGCAGAAGGACAAAAGCAAGCGCCATCGCGCTTATGTTTCTACGGCTGATGATGGATGCAGTGTTCATGGCAAGCTCCTGGTTCCCACCGCTTCGCGAAGCTGTTCGAGCGCGAGCAAGTACGATGCAAGCGCCTGCCGGTAACTGAGTTGAATAGCTCTGGAGCTGCGCTCCGCATCAAGAAAGTCCAATAGGCTGGCAGCGCCGTGCTTGTAAGCGAATTCACTTATATCGCGAGAATCCTGAGCCTGCTTCAGATAGCCTGAACGATAGAGGCCGATGATCTGATCGCTGCTGCGCACGCTTTCAAAGGCATCCCTCACATCGGTCATCACCTGTCCGCTCGCGAACTTCTCCTGCTCTTTGGCTTGGGTGACAGCGAATCCGGCACGCGCAATCTCGCCCTGGTTGCGGTCAAAGATGGGCATCTGGATTTGTCCGAAGAGTGAAACGTCATTGCTGTATCCCAGGTGCGTGTAACTCAGTTGCCCCGTAACGTCTTTCTTCCCGATGGCTTTTTGCAGACCAAGTTGGCCGTCCGCGGCGGTTACGCCCAAATGTGCCGCCCGCAAATCCGGCCTGTTCAGCAAGGCCTTCGATTGAAAGTCTTCCAGGTTGCCGGCAACGGGCTGAAAATCGAACGCCCCGGCGACGTCATAGTCTGGCCCAATCGATTCGTAGCCCAGCACTTGCCGCAAGTCCGAAAGGCCCTGCACCCTGGCAAGCTGTGCCGCGGACACGTCGGTCTGGAACTGAAGCATCTGAAGCTTGATCTTCAGGAGATCGTTTTCGCCAATGTCCCCTGCCTTGTAACGGGCTTCCGCAATGTCAACCGTGTCCTGAAAGCTCTTGAGATCCCGCGTCGCTAGCTCGAGCGTCGATTCGGCAAGTTCAACATTGATAAACAGCGACGCCACGGTGAAGGTAAGGCTGCGCTCGTTGTCGGCCACCTGAGAACGCGCCACAGCAGTCTGGTCTCGGGCGGCCTCTAAGCGGTGTTGGCGCTTCCTCCCGCGTTCAAACAGGTAGCTGACGCCAAGGTCAAACTGAGCGGTATTGTCGAGGTAATCAGCGCTGAACTGGCTCGGTTGGAAGATAGGCAAGAACTGCGAGTCCCCTAAAATGACAGGGTTGGGACGCAGGTTCGCTGTCGTTTCTGCCGCTTCGTTTTGCTGAATCGTGGTGCGCGCCGCCAGCAGGTTGTGATTGTGCTGGAGCGCCAGTTGAATCGCTTCATCAAGCGAAATGGTAACCGCGCCGGGCTTTTGAGCAAGCGTACTTGCTTGGGGAGGCACCGTAGACTGGCCCTGATCAGGCGGAGCTTGAGCACTCGCCGCTTCGAACAGCGAACCAGTGAACCACAATATAAAAACGCATTGACCTAGCAGACGCATAGGC
>JANXQR010000767.1 GCA_025353435.1 Acidobacteriota bacterium
GCTCTTGACCCGCACGTTGCTGACCAAGCGAATCACGATGCAGGGTTTCATCATCTTCGACGACTACGGCGATCGCTACGGCGAGTTCCTTGACCAGATGAGCATCTGGCTCAAGGAGGGCAAGATCAAGTTCCGCGAAGACATTGTTGATGGTCTTGAGAACGCCCCGCAGGCCTTCATCGGCCTGCTCGAAGGTAAGAATTTCGGCAAACTGGTCATTCGCGTCGCACACGACTGATCGCTTTCATACTTACTCAGGAGGAGTCCACATGCACATTTTAATGGTCCTGACTTCACACGATACGCTCGGCACAACGGGCAAAAAAACCGGCTTCTGGCTAGAAGAATTTGCCGCCCCGTACTATGTGTTCAAGGATGCAGGCGCGGAAATCACACTGGCATCACCGCTCGGTGGCCAGCCGCCGCTCGACCCCAAGAGCGATGCTCCGACATCCCAAACCGACGCCACGCGACGCTTCAAAGCGGATCACGCCGCTCAGGTCGCACTTGCCGACACACTCAAACTGCGCGATATGTCCGCGCACAAATTTGATGCGGTCTTTTACCCCGGCGGTCATGGCCCCCTGTGGGATTTGGCCGAAGACGCGTCCTCCATTGCCTTGATTGAAGCGATGCTTGCGACGGGAAAACCGGTGGTTGCGGTATGCCATGCGCCTGCGGCCCTACGCCATGCCAAGACACCAAGCGGCATTCCCGCGGTGCAGGACAGAGCAGTCACCGGCTTTACCAATACTGAGGAGGAAGCGTCCGGGCTGACGCAGGTCGTTCCGTTCCTGGTCGAAGACATGCTCAAGAAGAACGGCGGTCGCTATTCGAAGGTGGCCGACTGGCAACCCTATGTCGTTACCGACGGACTGCTGATCACAGGCCAAAACCCCGCGTCTTCCGAGCCGGCCGCCAAGGCACTGTTGGGGAAACTCGGCCTTCGTTCCTCTCTTGAACAGGCTTCCTCGCCCGCATGATGCATGAGCGCATCTGCTGCAATCGACGATGTCATCAATTTTGCGGGCGAGAATGATTCTTGAGGGCCGGAGTGAGCCTCTTCCCCGAGGTCCTCGTTGCGAGACTCTTGTCTTGCTGGTTCGATGTTTTCCAACTGAGCAATTCTGACCAGTCTCACTCCACCCCGAAGCGTAGGATAACCGCGAACAGGTGATCGGGCGGTGTAGATGACGCGCGTGGGAAAGCGAGAGAGATCGTGAAGGCCGTGACGCGCATGGCACGTGCTCTGATGTGCCTGGCCCTGGTGATCGGCTGTGCAGACACGACGGAGCAACGGCTGAGGCAGGTGCAGAATGGGTTGGAGCACGTGCTTCGAACGGGACTGCGCAATGGCGACATCACGATGCGACGGGCCGGCGATCATCTCACCGTCGTGCTTGCGGAACGACTGCTCTTCGATGCCGGAAGGTATGAGATCAAACCGGACGGTATTGACGTGCTGAAACAGATGGGGCGTCTCTTTAGGACGGCGACGTTCAAAGAAATCCGAGTGGTTGGGCATGCTGACGGAGCCTCGGTCTCTGACCCTTCCAGTCAGTATTTCGAGAAGTTGGCCTTATCCAAAGCACGATCGACTCACACGGTGCGTGTCCTCAGAGGAAACGACGTGGATTCCAGGACCTTCGTTGTCGAATGGTATGGGGACATCCGACCGATCTCGAGCAATGAGACTGAAAACGGGCGGCAGCTGAATCGACGCGTCGAGATTGTACTGTACGCAGGAATTTGACCGGACATTCTCCTGAATGGATGGTAACGGTCACGGACCAGTCATGATGCAGAACCTGGACATCGCCTCCATTCTCTTATTATTGGGCGCTGTTGCAGGCGGCGCAGCGA
>JANXQR010000838.1 GCA_025353435.1 Acidobacteriota bacterium
GCCCAATTCGCTCGGCCCGAAATATCGCTGGCTGCAGCGCCACTTCTCCTTTATTCCGCCCACCAACTACGTCTTCTGCGGCAACAAAAATATCCTTCTCGCCGATTACCTCATCGACGACCTGCCCCGGAACCTGCAGCACTTCAAAGGGCACGGCCTGCTCTACTCCGCGCCCCACAACAAGAACGCCACCGGCTTCACGCGCGTCAACGACTGGCAGGAAATCGCGGCCTTCTTCGCCGCCGTCTCCGACTGACAGCGAAGTGCCCTGCTCCTTATCGCGCTTCTGCTGGCGCGCCCGTCCACATCTGCGGCACAATCAGCCACGCTCCGCCCTTGTCATGCCGATACACAGTGAGATAGCTGCCGCTCATCTCCTGTCGCTTCCCTGAAGCCCGCGTGACCAGCGTCTCTCGATACGTCCCCGAGTCGTACGCCAGTTCGCCCGACACCTCAACCCGCACCGAGGTAAATGTCAGGTCGCTGTCAAACGTCTGCGTGATCATCTCGTACAACTGCTTCAGCGCCGCCGTTCCCTTCACCCGCTGGCCATCCGGCTGGATAAACTCCGCATCCGCCGCGTACTCCGCCACCGAAGCATCCACCCGCCTCTCGTGCAGGTTGCGCGCCCAATCAGCGCGAAGTTGCGCAAATCCATCGTCCCCGGCCGTTTGCAACACCATCGCCAGCATCAAAGCACCACTGATCATGTCGGCAGCATACCGCGAGTTTCGCCCATCGGCAGACGATTTCCGAGCAGGTAGCTATAATCGCTCCCATGGCCGTGCCCGTTGTCAACGGAGTCCCCCAACCGGCGCCCCAACCCATCCCGCCGGAGACCGCGGAAAAGCTGCGCGATCTTGAGGCTCGCCTGGCCCAATCCAGCAAACTCCTGGTGGCTTACTCCGGCGGCGTCGACTCCGCCTTTCTCGCCGCCACTGCCCACCGCGTCCTCGCCGACCGCATGCTGGCCGTCCTGGCCGACTCCGCCTCGCTCGCACGCCGCGACCTCGAACAAGCCCTGGCATTCGCGGCTACTCATGGAATCCCGCTCAGAGTCATTCAAACCGAGGAACTCGACAAGCCTGAATATCAGAAGAACGACGCCAGCCGCTGCTTCCACTGTAAAACCGAGCTCTTCACCGGCATGGAAGCTCTCGGGGTGCAACTCGGCTTCCAGCAGATCGCCTACGGCATGAACGCCGACGACACCCGCGACTACCGCCCCGGCCAGCGCGCCGCCCAGCAGCATGAAGTCCTGGCCCCCCTCGCCGACGCTGGCATGACCAAGGCCGACGTCCGTACCCTCGCCAAGGCCGCCGGCTACACCCTTTGGGACCGCCCCGCCGCCCCCTGCCTTTCCTCGAGAGTCGAATACGGCCGCACCGTCACCCGCGAAATCTTAGAGCAAGTCGAGCGTGCCGAAGAATCCGTCCGCGCCCTCGGCTTCCGCGAGTTCCGCGTCCGCCACCACGGCGACCTGGCCCGCGTAGAAATCGCCCGCTCCGAGATGGCCAAAGCCCTCGACCTGGCCACCCTCGACGCCATCACCGCCGCCCTCCGCAAGACGGGCTATCAATACGTCACGCTGGACGCCAGCGGCTTCCGCTCCGGTTCCCTTAACGCCGTCCTCCCGGCGGAAGTCCTGCTTCGCCGCGGCGCGTAGATTCCTGCTGTCCCTAGTTGTTCAAGCAAGTATCATTGCGCATCAAGCACGAGGATGAGTTCTGCATGAGTACTTCGGAGAGGGACGAGAGGCAGAGGTTAGCCTGGGAAAAGATGAAGAAGGCGTCCTAAATGGCGGATACGTTCGAGATCGAAATTGCGACGCCCGAGAAACTGGTCATCCGGCAGCAGGCCGAATCGGCTCAGGTCCCCGGCAAGGACGGCTACATGGGTATCCTTCCCGGGCATGCGGCGCTGCTGAGCGAGCTCGGCGACGG
>JANXQR010000841.1 GCA_025353435.1 Acidobacteriota bacterium
ACCGTGCTGGCGTATTGCGGTGCGGGCGTGGTGTTTCCGCTGATCGTGAAGGGCGCGATCGACGATCTGCAGCACGAAGTCACACGCAACAAGCTGATCCACTACTCCCTGCTCCTGGTGGTTGCGGTGCTGGTGAAGGGCGTGTTCTCTTTCTTGACGCGGTGGAAGGTGATCGGCATCTCGCGCGAGATCGAATTCGATCTGCGCAATGACCTGTTCCGGCATCTCGAAGGTCTCTCCTATTCGTTCTTCCAAAAGATGCGCACCGGTGACATCATGGCGCGCGCCACCAATGATCTGAATGCCGTCCGCATGCTGCTCGGCCCGGCCATCATGTACAGCGCCAATACCCTCATGTTCACTGTCGGTGCTGTTTTCTACCTATTGCGCGTGAGCCCTTATTTGACACTCGTGGCGCTGGCTCCGGCACCCGTCGCCAGCATCCTTGTGCAATACCTCGGCCGCCGCATTCACGATCGGTTTGAACGAATTCAGGCCAGCTTCTCCGAAATCTCGGCGCAGGCGCAGGAGAACTATTCGGGCGCGCGGCTGGTTCGCGCTTTTGCTCGCGAAGAATCGCAGATTAGTCTGTTTGAAGACCTGAACAAGCGGTATATTGCGCGCGCGCTTCGCCTTGTGCAGCTCATGGGCATGTTGTGGCCGACGCTCGAGTTCATTCTCGGCGTGTCGATGATCATCACCCTGCTCGCCGGAGGACACCTCGTATTGCAGCACCGTATCAGCGTTGGTCAGTTCGTGGAATTCAACACTTACATGATCCTGCTGATATGGCCCATTATCGCCGTGGGTTGGGTAGTGAATATTTTCCAGCGCGGGACCGCATCGGTAAAGCGCATCGATGAGCTCTTGCAACAATTGCCGGCTATCGACGATAGTGCCGCAGACAAGTCAATCCCTCGCGACACGGTGCTCAGCGGGGACATCGAGTTCCGCCATCTCGATTTCAGTTATGGGAACACGCCGGTGCTGCATGACATCTCGCTCAATATTCCAGCGGGATCGAGCCTGGCGATTGTGGGTCCCACGGGGTGCGGCAAGACAACATTGGTAAGCCTGCTGTCGCGCATGTATGAAGCCCCGGAGGGATCGTTGCTGGTCGACGGGCGGCCGGTGCGTGACTACCCGCTTTCGGTGCTTCGCCGCAACATCGGCATGGTTCCCCAGGAGACCTTCCTGTTCAGTGAAACCATCCGCGAGAATCTCAAGTTCGGGGCTCCGGATGCTACTGCTGAGGAGATGCTGATGGCTGCCGAAGCGGCACATATCCGGCAGGAAGTCGAAGAGTTTCCGCAGGGATTTGAGACCATGGTCGGGGAACGCGGCCTTACACTCTCCGGCGGTCAGAAGCAACGAACTGCCATTGCGCGCGCCTTGCTGCGGCGCCCCGCAATTCTGATTCTGGATGATGCCCTTGCGTCGGTGGATACTTACACCGAGGAACGCATTTTGGGTGGGCTACGCAGCTACACTGCGGCGTCAACGACAATTCTCATCTCGCACCGCGTGTCGACCGTGCGTAGCGCGGACCAGATTGCTGTTCTCGATCACGGCCGCATCGTGGAGCTTGGCCGCCATGACGACCTGTTGGCGCGGGACGGCTATTATGCAGGGCTCTATCAGAAGCAACAGCTCGAAGAAGAACTTACGGTGGACGGCTGACCGGCAGAATCAAATAAAGCTATGACTGAGTTCGACCCTAAGAACGCGCCCCGGCCGCAGGCTTTACCTGCGTTGACAGGTGCGAGATTTATAGCGGCAGCCAGTGTGGTTGGTTACCACTATCAGTCAATTATGCATTGCCCGGCTTGGCTCGACCCTTTGTTGGGAAGCGGAAGATCCGGAGTATGTTTCTTCTATATTCTCAGCGGATTCATCCTCACCTATAACTACCAGTCATGGTTTTCAACTAACACCGCGCGCTGGAAGTTGTTTGCCGAAGCCCGCTTGGCGCGTGTCTATCCCATGTATTTTGTTTCAATGCTGCTTGCGCTGATCATTGTGATGAGTTGGTGCTTGCCGAGATACCGAACGCTGCTTGAAGAGAGTTCGTATTCCCATCTCACGCCCGGTAACATGACAGGATCGTTCCTCGTTGACACACTCTGCCTGCAGCCATTGATGCCATCGCCGGAAGTGGAACTCCTATGGAATGCTGCAAATTGGAGCATTCCTTGCGAGCTGTTCTTCTACCTGTGCTTTCCAGTGTTCCTGGTTTGGTTGAACCGGCGAAAGATGACTCGGCGCGGCCTGATTGCAACGGCGGTGGCAATCTACGCAGTCCAGAGCCTGGTTTTCATTTCGATTGCAGCGGCGATTGCCCGTTATTGGACAGCGGGGAGCATGCTGGGGCGGTTTACAGTGACTCGATACTTGGCCACCGACTTGTTTGTTTATCGTTCGCCAATATTGCGTTTCGGAGAATTCGCCGTGGGCGTAATCGTCTGCTTACTATTTATGGAGGAGCGCGAACGGGAAATTGGAAGCTCGAATCAATCCTGGAAAAGGACAGCGGGGATTGTGCTATGTCTGCTTGGGATCGTGCTGGTGGCCTCTGTAGAGGTACCGGCAGCGTGGTACCACGCGATGACATGGCTGCGGGCCTTCACGCTCTTCACGCCGTTTTACGCGATGTTGATTCTGTTGCTGGCACGGGGCGGAACAATATTTACGCGGCTGCTATCGTGGCGCCCGATTGAACTTCTCGGTGAGTCCAGTTACTCGCTCTACCTGATTCACACTCCCATTCTCGCGATTCTGCTGTACAAACTTCGTAGCGGACGCGTGTTGAGCGGCATTGAGATTGCCTCATACCTGGGAGCCACGCTCATTGCTTCTATTTTTTGCTTCAAGTGGATTGAGACCCCGGCAAGAAAGAAGTGGCGTGCCCTCGCGCTCAAGTGGTCGGGAAGCGCGGTGAAGGATGTCAGACAGATAGCGTAGCCGTCCGCGCGCAACCGCAGTCCATGTCTATTCGCCGGATCTCTGAGGCGCAGTGTTACGAGTGCAATCGCCATTGGTGAGGAATCAGGCTGTCCAGTCTGTGGCGTTTCCGTGCGTTCCTGCTTTCTCCTGGAATTCAACCCCCCCGTGTTGACGAGAAGATGGCAGAAAAGGAGCGCCGGAAGACCCTGTATTTACTGTGGGATCTTCAGCAACTTGCCGCCAGGCGTCGCGTACGTTGCGCACGCAGTCAATAGCATGCAGATATTTGTGCCTTGAGTCCGTCTGCGATGCCTGCAGGATCTGAGCGAAGATGGCCGCGTAAAACTCGCTGAGTGTTTGCGCCGGCTGGCCACCCACGTCCATGCGGAGACGCGACTGCAGGTGAATAATGATGTCCAGTGCTCGTTTTGATGCGCCACGACGCCCCTCTACGTCGCCCCGCTCCACGGCGTCGCAAGCTCCGTAAAGGAAGCGGATGATGCCGTCGTAAAGAGCGACTACAAGATCGACGGCTGACGCGCCTTCCAACCCGTATCCCTGGTAATTTCCCATGTAGCTCTCGGCTCCTAGCCGTTCTTCTGGTTGTATCCGGTGATGGCTGAATACAGCATGTTGATCCCTGTGAGTTGCGAAGGAATACCTTGCAGGATCTGATTGGCGAGGTTCAGCTGGGTCGTGAGTTGCTTCTGCTTTGCTGCGATCACCGCGTCCTCCCGAGAGATGTTATCGCGAAGGGTCTTCTCCATGCTGCTGTTTGACTTCTCCGCCAGAGAGAGAATTCCCTTCGTTGAACCGGTGCCCGCATTGTTCAGCATGGTCTTGAACACTTGCCCCCAGCTATTCACGCTTTGGAAGAGGCCAAGGACTCCGCTGAAGTCCGAGTTGAGCGCCGCGTCCAGAGTCGCCACGTTGAAGCTCAGCGTTCCATCGGCCTTCGGGGAAGCGGTTATTCCAAGACCTGCCAGTGTCGAAATATCGGAAGAGCTCCCGTAGTTAAGATCCTGCCTGGTCAAACTTGTCATATCCGATAACTTTGATGTCACGGTCAGATTTCCCGCGGTGCCGGCAGTTTCCGATTGCAGGGATAAGAAGGCCGAACCGTCGCTGTTGGTTGTTACCGACGCCGTCACCCCGAGGCCATTGGTGCCGTTGATCGCATCGGCAAGACCCTGCAGCGTATTGTTGGTCGAATCCACCGTTATCGTTTGTGTCGTACCGCTTCCAACCTGGATCGAGATCGAACCCGACAGAACATCCCCACCGGCGGGAATCGTACTCAGGACCCCGGTCGCGTTCTGCGAGCCGTTGGCTGCTGTGCCGCCATACGCCAGCGGCGTGTACGAGGAGACGGTCATGTTTGGCGAAACCGTAAGCGCTCCCGCGACGCCAGTCGTATGCGAGAACAGAGAAAGAGTCGATTGACCACCCACAGTGGTAATCGACGCGGTCACCCCGATATTTGCGGTGTTGATGGCGCTCGCAAGCCCCTGGAGAGACTTGTCCGCATCAGGAACGTTGATCGTCTGTTCCGCTCCGTTCCCAACTTGAAGGGTGAGCGACCCGGTCAAAGTGGTTCCGACTGCGGCCGTAACGGAATCAAGGGAACCGTTTGGATTCTGCATATTGAGGCCGCCCAATAGCTGCTGTCGGAGCAGGGAAAGAGTCGGAGACCCGAATAACGGCTCGGGGCTTCCCGAGGAGTCTTTGCCCTGCTGCACGTTGATAGCTGCGGTGAGTGCGTTGTAATCGGACACCAGCTGGTTAATCGCAGTCTCAACACCGCTGTTGTCGTTACCGATGATCACCTGCAAGGTCTCCTGACTTGTGTCGGCGAGAGTCGGACTTGGTGAAAGCAATTGAAATGTCACCCCGGGGATCAGGTTGCTGACCGTATTCGACGCACTGGTCAGATCCACGCCATCGACGTTCAGCTTTGCATCCGTGCCTGTAACCACGGGTTTATAGTTCACCTGGGCATTCGCGTTGGTGCTGTCAGTGATCGACGACGAGATGGTGAGGGTTCCGTTTGCCCCTGACGTTCCCGAGACCAGACTGAGCCGCGATCCTGCGGAATCGGTCAACACACTTGCGGTAACGCCGATGCCTGCGGAGTTGATGGTCGCAGCAAGGCCGGCGAGAGTCTTGTTAGCTGGATTCACATTGACCTTGTGTCCCGTGCCGCTCCCCACCTGGATCGTGATCGATCCGGCGAGTTGATCGGACCCACTGGTGATTGCCGTCAGGTAGCCGCTGGACGTCTTCGCCAGGCTGGTGACCGAGACTGTGTGAGTTCCAGCGGTCGCCGATGAAGAAGCGGAACTCAGCTGCAACACGTTCGTATTCGAGCTGGAGCCGGTCTTCTGCGCCATTACGCCGGTAAAATCGGTCAGATTACCGATGTCGGTGGAGAGGCTTGACAGCAATGTGCCAATGCTGGACAGCGCCGTGTCTTGGCTTTGCAGCGAGGTTAACTGCGTCGTCCATGGGGTCTCCACGTTTTTGAGATTTGCGACGATTTGAGTAACCGTCGCCGCAACGTCGAATCCCGCACCGCCGGTTGGCGACCCGAAGCTTATGCCTACGGTTCCCATTTCACCCTCCACGAAACTCCACTGCAGCCTGATGGCCAGAATGTGGTCAGCCGTATTAAAAGAGGCTCACGCCAGTTCCCTGACTAAAGAAGGAGGGCGTCCGCTGTCGCAGACGCCCTTCGGTTAAGCAGGATGCGGCAAGCTGAGGTTACTGGAGCAGCTTGGTCACCAACTGCGACATGCTGTTGGCCTGGGCCAGGGCCGAAATGCCGGTCTGGCTGAGGATCTGATACTTGGACATGTTGGAGGCGGCCGTCGCATAGTCAGTCGCCTGCACCGCATTCTGTGCCGCAACCACGTTTTCACGCTGGGTACTGAGGACCTGACCGACCGAGTTGAGGGTGTTGATCTGGGAGCCGATGTAACCATCTTGCGCCGACACGTTGCTGATGGCGACATTGAGCGCCCCAAGGACGGACTGTGCAGCTGTGGAGGATGTAAGACCGCCGGCTGCATTCAAGTTGATGCCGGCCGTAGCGGTGTAGCTCATCGTAGCGGTTCCCGCAGTTCCGGTTGCAAACACCGGGCCCGCGACCTGGGCCGTTTGAGTATCCTCGACCGGGGCGGCGCCTTCGGTGATCTGAACGGTGCCGGCACCGACGGCGGCTGCGCCAACAGTGACTGGACCGTTAATGATGATGCCGGTGTCTCCAAGGGCGTTTACGCTTCCGCCGACACTTGCTCCAGCCTGTTTTGCGGTGCCGAATGATGCGCTGATATTCAAGCCGGAGTTGTTGATTGCACTGATCAAGCCTTGAACGGTGTTTTGGTAGGCGCTACCGGCTCCAGCGGTGATGGTGGCGGTCTGAGCCGCGCCTCCCGATGCCGGGACGTAGCTGACGGCGATGGTAGTGGCGCCAGCGGTGCCGACCAGGGAATCTCCGATATTTGCGTTGGTGCCAGCAACTTTCGTCAGGTCAATGAAGACGCTTTGGCCGGAACTGGACGTGACTGATCCGCTGCCATCGCCCACGCTGCCTTTGTTGAGTGCCGAAATCGACAGGTTGTCAATTGAGGCGCCAGCCGAAGAGGAGTCACTGGTATAGATCTGGGTTGTGGAACCAAATACCGCTGTTCCGTTGTATGTGGTTGTCGATCCGATGTTGCTGATTTCCGAAAGAATCGACTGGTATTCCTGGTCCGCTGCGGACTGCTGGGAGACATTGAGGGTGCCGTTCGAGACTTCGGTGGCCAACGTCACGGCACGGTTGAGCAGGTTCGTCACTTGCGAGAGAGCGCCATCGGCTACCTGCAACAGACCGACGCCTTCCTGGGCATTGGTTTGCGACTGCGCCAGGGCGGTTGAGTTTGCCATCAAGCCGTTGACGAGCGAAAGTCCGGCCGCGTCATCGGCGCCGGAGTTGATTTTGGAGCCCGAAGACAGCTGCTGGAGGGTCTTCGAAAGGCTGTTCTGTGTGTTGTTAAGGTTGTTGGCCGCATACATCGCGGAGAGGTTGTTCAAGACACCCAGGGACATGGGGTACTCCTTGCGATGCGTTGGATTGCGGCCCTGCCCCGGATGCTAGCTCCCATTTTTGTATGTTGCCTTTGGGCTGCTGCTGCGGGGTACTGCCGTCGCATCTGGCCAATTCTTCGGCGTGTGCATTCTCAACTTTATGAGGAACAGTGGAGTGTCGCAGGTCGGGACACTTTTGCTGGAATCCTTTTAATCTTCGAATTTCCGTCCACCGCGCCGATAACCACATAGAGAGGGGATGCAGACCATGATCGAACTGACGCGTCTCAATGGAAACCCAATGGTGCTGAACAGCGATCTCATCAAGATGGCGGAGGCTTCTCCCGACACCATGCTAACCCTCGTGAACGGCGAAAAGTTGATTGTGCGCGAGACATGCAAGCAAGTAACGGAGCGTGTTCTGGCATATCGCGCCCGACTGCTGGCAGCGGTGTCTCGCCGGCTGCTTGCGAGGCCGGAACTGCAGCGCGTAGTTTCGCTGGCAAGCCTCGACCTGGTGGACAAGTCCGGCTCCAGCAATACCCCAGTAAGGAAACCACAACGCTCTAGTAACTGACCACGCGTCGAGGATCAAGCTTATGGATAAGTCCAGTATTGCCGGAGTCTTTCTGGCTATCGCGGGCATCATCGCGGGCCTTATGATCGAGGGCGGGAACATTGGCCAGCTCATGCAACCGACAGCGGCCCTAATCGTATTTGGCGGAACGATGGGCGCGGTGTTGCTGCAGTTCCCTCTCTCAACTGTGGCCTCTGCCTTTCGTTCCATCGCGCACGTTTTCGCGGCGCACGGCAAGCGTAACGACGAGCTCGTCCTCGTCCTGGTGGCCTTTGCGAATAAGGCGCGTCGTAATGGCGTGGTTTCGTTGGATACCGATCTGCAGACGATTCACGATCCATTTCTCAAGCAGGCTGTCATGCTCGCTGTCGACGGCACAGAGCCGGGGGACCTGCGCAAGATCATGGAGGTGTCGCTTGACTCTTCGACTGAGCATGAAGAGCGCCTGCCTTCGGTGTTTGAATCCGCAGGTGGGTTCTCACCCACCATTGGAATTCTTGGCGCAGTCCTCGGCCTCATTCAGGTAATGCAGCACCTGGACAATATTCAGGAAGTGGGCCGTGGCATTGCGGTCGCATTCGTAGCGACCATCTACGGCGTGGGGATCGCGAATCTCTTTTTTCTGCCTCTGGCCGGAAAGATGCGGATTCGAATCCGCGAAGACTGTTTGCGCCGCGAAATGATGCTAGAAGGCGTCATCTCGATTCTTGAAGGGATGAATCCGCGCATGCTCGAAGTCAAACTGTCCGGTTTCCTGAATCAAGAGCACAAAGTGAAACAGGAACGTGCGGCATGAGATCTCGCGTGCCACGAAGTCGCGTAACTCATGACCGATGGCTGATTTCCTATGCCGACTTCATCACGCTGCTCTTTGCCTTCTTCGTGGTTCTCTATGCATTTGCCCGAGCGGACCAGAAGAAGCAGGCGCAGATCCCCGAGGCCATCGACTCAGCGTTCAAAGCTCTTGGGCTCTTTGCCGATTCGGCCCGTACGCCATCGCGAAGTACTGGCGCGGCCGGGGGTAAAGACCCAGCTGCCATCCCGATGAACATTGTGATGGGCGAAGATGTCCTTTCTCCCGCTGCGGTCAAGGACGATCTCGAAGCCATTCATCGCGACCTTTCCCAACGCCTCTCGAACCAGGTGGCCCAGCACACGGTGGCAATCAAGATGGGGCGCGACGGGCTTGTGATCAGCTTGCGGGAGGCCGGCTTCTTCGAATCGGGCACAGCGCACCCACGCCCGGAAACCATTACCACTCTTAAGCAGGTTGCGGCCGCCCTCGGTCGCACTCCTTACGATTTGCGCGTGGAAGGACACACCGACAATATTCCGATCCACACTGCGGAGTTTGACTCAAATTGGGAGCTTTCGTCAGCACGCGCAACAAACATTGCTCGCACCCTGCTCGAGTTGCACACAGTTCCGGCCGATCGCTTGTCTGCGGCCGGATACGCGGAATTCCACCCGGTGGATTCCAATGCCGCTCCACAAGGGCGCGCGAACAATCGGCGGGTAGATCTGGTGGTTCTTCCGCGCTCTCGAATCGATCTGTCCGTGCCGGGG
>JANXQR010000431.1 GCA_025353435.1 Acidobacteriota bacterium
AAGGCCGCTGCGCCCAAACGCGAGCCGGAAGAGACGCGGACGATCTTCCTGAAGAATGTCACCGAACGAAACGATTTCAATGAAACAACCACCGATCTGCGCAACGTGCTCACAGGGGCCAAGTTCTTCGGGGTCGCCTCACAGAACGCCATCACCATTCGCGCCACCGCTGAAGACATGCTGGAAGCGCAAAAGCTGATTGCGGATATCGACCGTCCCAAAAAGGTCTACCACGTCACCTTCACCGTCACGGAATCCGATGCCGGGAAAAAAACCAGCGTCCAGCATTATTCGATGGTCGTGACCGGCGAAAACAAGAGCTATGTCAAGCTGGGAAACCGCGTTCCCATCGTCACGGGAGCCGTCGACAAGGACAACTCGTCACCCATGACGCAGGTGCAGTATCTCGACGTCGGCATCAACATTGAAGGGTCCGTGAGCGGGGTCGCTCTGCACACCAAGGTCGAACAATCAAGCTTTGCCGATGAGAAATCGAACGTCGGAATTCAGGATCCAGTCATCAAGCAAATCACGCTCGAAGGCACGTCGACATTCGTGCCAGGCAAAGCGGTCGCGCTCGGTTCAATCGACATCCCCGGAACAACGCGGCACCAGGATGTTGAATTCGTCGCCGAGCTCGTACCGTAGGCTGGTAGGTCAGGGCTTCAGCCCTGACATTCAATGGCCAACAAACAGTGAGGCTTTAGCCTCTGAGGTGTGCACTTTGGCTGGTCACTTTTCCTCTTCGGAAGCCTTCTCGTTGCCCTGCCGCTCTGCGATCTTTTCCAGCTGATTGCGCCAGTCGAGCGACTGGATGAAGCTGTTCGACTCGCGCCAATTGGGCTCGACAATCACGTGCAGTTCGAGATAAACACGCGTGCCCAGCAGCGATTCAATCTGCTTGCGCGCGCCGGTGCCAATCTCCTTCAGCTTCGCGCCGCCTTTGCCAATCAAGATCGCCTTCTGCCCATCGCGCTCGCAATAGATGGCCGCCGCTATGCGCGTGAGCGGAAGACGCGGCGGCGGCCCAGTCTTGCGCGGTGGCGCCGGCGGCTCAGCCTCTTCGTAACGCTCAATCACCACAGCAGCAGCGTACGGAACCTCTTCGCCCGTCTCGACAAGAATGCGCTCGCGGATCAACTCCGCCACCATGAAGCGCTGCGGCTGGTCCGTGTATTGATCCTTCGGGTAGTACCGCTCGCCGGCTGGAAGCACTTCAACAATCCTCTGCAGCAGCAGGTTGAGACCGTCCTTCTTCTTCGCGCTCACCGGGATAACCTGCGCAAAGTTATGCTGCTTGATGAGCGCGTCAATCATCGGCAGCAGCATATCCTTGGCAACAAGATCAATCTTGGTGAGCACCAGGAACACCGGGCAATCGATCTTGCGCACCAGCCCAAAGAGAAACTCATCTTCGCTGGCCCAAAGCTCCTGCTTTTTTGAGAACTTCGTCTGACGATGTTCGACAGCCTCTAGCTGGGGTGCCCCAGGTCTCGCTTCTGAGACCGGGGATGGATCTTGGTCCGCCGAACTACTGTTCCCTGTTCCCTGTTCCCTGATCACTGCCTCTTCCAGCTTCACCCGCCGCGTCGCATCCATCAGCACCAGAACCAGGTCGCGCGTCTCCAGCGCCTCATACACTTCCTGCAGCATGCGGCGATCCAGCTGCGACCCCGGCTTGTGCACGCCTGGCGTATCCACAAACACAATCTGCGCGGCCGGATGCGCATCCTGCCGCTTGCCCTTGCGCGCCCCCATCTCCACCACGCCCAGAATGCGGTTGCGCGTGGTCTGCGGCTTGGCCGTGACAATCGCCACCTTCTCGCCGGTGAGCGCGTTGAGCAGAGTACTCTTTCCCACATTGGGCCGGCCCACAATAGCTACAAATCCAGATCGCAAGGGTTAATCAGTCTCCTGTTGCCATTATCACGGATTGAAATCAATGCCGTTGTTATCATTGGCCCATGACGGCCGCGGAATCCACCACTCACGATGAATTGAAGATTCCGGAAGGCCGGACCGACCGCCTGATTCTAAAGCCGCTTGAGCTCGCCGACGCTGCGCAGATCCAGCAACTTTTCCCGCGCTGGGAAATCGTGCGCTACCTGGCCAATCGTGTGCCGTGGCCTTATCCCCCCGACGGAGCTCTCCAGTTTTGCCGCGAAGCCGCCTTGCCGGAGATGGAACGCGGCGAAGCCTGGCACTGGACGCTGCGCCGGATCACGGAACCGGAAACGATCATCGGCTTGATCGGCCTCACGCGCGGAGAGGATGAGAATCGAGGCTTCTGGCTTGACCCGCAGTGGCAGCGGCAAGGCCTGATGAGCGAAGCCTGCGTCTGGGTAAATGACTTTTACTTCGACGTACTCGGCTTCGAACGCATGCGCGTTTCCAAAGCCGCGGCAAACCTCGTCTCACGCCATATCTCTGAGAAACAGGGCATGCACCTGGTCAGCGTCGGAGAAAAAGACTACGTCTGCGGCCGACTCAAGTCAGAGATATGGGAGATTACCGCGGACGAATGGCGCGCCTGGAAGGAATCGCACAGCGAAACCGACTTCATCTAGCGTGAACCATGGGGGATGAAACTGTGCCCCATTCATCGCGCTTTTTGCGATGAGTGGGATCGCGCTAACTAGCCTCAACCCTCAGCCCGCGCCTGCCCGCGCGTGTCTGACTCTTCCCGCGCAACCGGAGGAAATGCGCGGACCCTTTCCACACGACGGTCGGTCGAGGCAACCACCTCCAGCCGCACACCCACCGGCTCAAGAACCACGACTTCCCCGGCCAGCGGAATGCGGCCTTCAATCTCACTTACCAGTCCGCCAACCGAGGTCGCCTCATAGCCCTCGCCAAGGTCCACGGGTTGCCCGAACAGATCGCCAAGCTGATCGACCGAGAAACTTCCCGGCACCAGCCACGACCCACCCTCTTCGTGCTGCGGAACTTCAATCGGCACGTCGGTTTCGTGCTCGTCGCGAATATCACCAACGATCTGCTCAAGCAAATCCTCAATGGTCACAAGCCCCGACACACCGCCGTACTCATCAATCACCATGCGCATGTGCTGCTTCTCGCGCTGCATCTCGCGCAGCAATTCGTATCCGCGCTTGGTCTCCGGGACAAACGCCGCCGGCCTTTGGATGCTCGCCATGGTGCGCGTGCGCGCTTCCACATCGGTGATCTGCAACAAGTCATGCGAAAAAGCAATGCC